>DASSBX010000267.1:0-5318 GCA_035698305.1 Miltoncostaeaceae bacterium
AAGGGCGGCTACATGACCGGCGTGTGGTTCGTCGGGCTGATGACGGCGAACGTCTACTGGTTCTCGGGCACGGCCTTCTACGCGTCCCACGCGGCCGCGGCGCGGGCGTGGGGCGTAGATCCGCTGCACGACCAGGGGAACGCGGGCACGGTGATGATGGTGGTCCACTGCCTGCTCGCGTTCGGCGCGACGACCTACCTGTTCTTCCGCCAGGCGCGCGAGGGGGAGCTGAGCCAGCGGATGATCGAGGCCGGCATCGACCCGTCCCGCGTCGCCGAGGCGACGCGGGACGGGACGGGCGAGGCGCTCGCCCGGATGCACGGCGTGCCGGTGCAGACGCGCGCCGGCATCGACTGACCGGGCGGGTCGCTAGGCCAGGAAGGGCTGCACCGCCGCGGTGGCCTCGGCAGCCGTCAGCACCTTCGGCAGCGACGGGTTGGGCATCAGGGTGCCGCCCGCGGCGAGCGACCTCAGCGTCGTGAGGTGCTGCGCCTCGTTCGCGCCGATCTGCGCGGCCACCTTCTTCAACCCGTTGTCGGACAGGGCCGTGACCGCGCCCATGTACGCCCCGACGAAGGCCTCCTCCAGGGCGGCGCCCGTCATGGCGATGCGCGCCGCCGAGTCGAACGTCCCGTCCGGGTAGGTGAAGGTCAGGTCCTTCGGCGCCTCCATGCCGAGCACCTCGGCGAGGGCGTCGTAGTGGTCCTGCTCGTTCTTCCGCGACGCCGTCATGTAGCTCAGCACGTCGGCCTTGAAGAGGCCGCTCGCGATGCCCATGCCGTAGAAGTCCACGGCGAGCAGCTCGGCGGTGGCGGCGAGCTTCGCGATGGCGACGTCGTCGACCGGCTCCGCGGCCGCGGTGGACGCGGCGGTCGATGCCGCCGCCCCGTCGTCGTCATCGCCGCACGCGGCCACGGCGAGCACGGCGCCGCCGACGGCGAGCACCAGCCCGCCCTTCGCGCCGCGGGACAGGAACTGCGATCGGCTGGTGGTGGTCACGGTCCGCGCCTCCACGGGGTCGTCGTCCATGGCGCCGCTCATGCCAGGAAGGGGGTCACGGCGGCGGTCGCCTGCTTGGCGGTGAGGCTCGCCGGGAACGACGGGTTCGGCACCAGCGCGTTCCCGGCGGCGAGCCGCTTGAACGTGGTGAGGTGCTGGGCCTCGTTCGCGCCGACCAGGGCGGCGACGCCCTTCAGGTCGTTGTCCTTCAGCGCCTCGACGGCGCCCAGGTACGCGCCGACGAACGCCGTCTCGAGCGCGACGCCCGTCTGGGCGATCGAGGAGGAGTCCTTGAACGTCCCCGCCGGGTACGCGAACGTCACGCCCTTCGGCGCCTGCGCCCCGAGCACCTTGGCGAGCGCGTCGTAGTGGTCCCGCTCGTTCTGGCGTGCGGCCTCCATGTACGCGAGCACGTCGCCCGTGAAGAAGCCTGTGTCGATCGCCCTGCCGTAGACGTCCACGGCGAGCAGCTCCGCGGTGGCCGCCAGCTTCGCGATGGCCACGTCGCCCGACGCCTGGCCGAGCGCCGGGCCGGCGGCCGCGCCCAGCACGGCTCCCCCGGCCACCAGGGCGATCCCGCCCCGCATGCCGAGGGAGAGGAACTCCCCCCGGCTGGTCGTCATCCTCATCCCTGCGCACCTCCGTGCCGCGTGTGGGTCGTCCGGGGTGCTGTACGGGCGCCCCGGCGGCACGGATCACGCGGGGGTCCGCGGGACCGGGCGGGGTGATCCGGAACGGCGGGCGGGCCGTATGGGGCCTTCCGAACCCCGACGACGGAGGAACCGTTGCCCGATCACATCACGCTGGCCCAGCTCGACCCGGACGGGGCCATCCAAGAGGCGGCGCACGGCGTCGACCCGGCCGGCGAGGCCACGCGGGCCGACTTCTTCAGGAAGGCCGCGATCAGCGGTGGCGCCCTGACCCTGGGCGGCGTCGCGTTCGCGGGGCTGCCCGCGCTCGCGCTCGGCGCCCCGTCGAAGAAGCAGGACGTCGCGATCCTGAACTACGCCCTGACCCTCGAGTACCTGGAGGCCGAGTTCTACGCGCTGGCCCGCGCGAACGCCGGGCTCAAGGGCGAGACCGCGCGCTTCGCGAAGGTCGCCGGCCGGCACGAGGCCGCGCACGTGAAGGCCCTGAAGGCCGTGCTGGGCGCCAAGGCCGTCGCCAGGCCGACCTTCGACTTCGGCGCGACCGTCCAGAGCCAGGCCGCGTTCCAGACGACCGCCATGGCGGTCGAGGACCTCGGCGTCTCGGCCTACGCCGGCCAGGGGCCGCGGCTCAAGCAGCTGCCGGTCATCCGCGCCGCGCTGTCCATCCACTCGGTCGAGGCGCGCCACGCCGCCTGGATCCGCAGCATCCTCGGCAGGAACCCGGCGCCCGCCGCGTTCGACCCGGCCCGCAGCATGTCGCAGGTCCTGGCGATCGCCGGCGGCTTCATCAAGGCCTAGCCCCGTCCGGGAGGGCGGCCGCGTCCGGCGGCCCTCCCGGACGGAGCCCACATGACAGGAGCGCCCGTGTTCGACATCTCACCGATCCAGATCATCATCGTGCTGGCCATCGCGCTGCTCATCTTCGGTCCCAAGAAGCTGCCCGGAATGGGCCGCGACCTGGGCCGCGGCATCCGCGACTTCAAGGCCGGGATCACCGGCGAGGACGACCGGCCCGTGGCCACCCAGACCCACACCCCGGTCGAGCCGCAGCCCACGGCGGAGCAGCTCATCGCCGAGGCCGCCACGCCGGACTCCGTCCAGGACGCGCTGGACGCGGCCCGCGAGACCACGCCCGCCGGCGCCCGCTAGCCAGGGGCCCGGCCGGGACCCATGCCACCACTCACCCGAGTCGGGCCGCGCCGCGCGCGGCCCGACGACCGGCTCCATCTGGAGGAGCCCCTCGACGCGCTGCGCCGCCGCCTCGTCATCAGCGTGCTGGCGCTCGTCGTCGCCTTCGTCGGCATGTACGCCGTCCACGACCAGCTCATCGACCTGCTCACCCGCCCGTTGCCGGACGACGTCGGACAGCTCGTCACGCTGTCGCCCACCGAGCCGTTCCTCACCACGCTGAAGGTCACGTTCTGGGCGGCCATCCTGGTCGCGCTCCCCGTCTGGCTCTACCAGGTGTACGCGTTCGTGATCCCTGCGATCTCCGAGCAGCCCCGCCGCATCGCGCTGGCCGTGACGGCCGGCCTCGCAGGGTTGTTCACCGGCGGCGTCGCGTTCGGCTACTTCGTGGTGCTGCCGGTGGCGCTCGAGTTCCTCACCGGGTTCGGCGGGGACACGTTCGACGCCCAGCTGCGGGCCGGCGAGTACTTCGGCTTCGCGACCACGATGCTGCTGGCGTCGGGGGTGCTCTTCGAGGTTCCCGTGGCGATGACCGCGCTGTCGCGGATGGGCGTGACCAGCGCCCGGATGTACCGCACGCACTGGCGCATCGCCGTCGTGGCCATCGCCGCGATCGCCGCGATCCTGCCCGGGGGCGACCCGATCAGCATGGGTCTGCTCATGGTTCCCCAGGTGGTGCTCTACTGCGTGGGCATCGCCCTCTCCGCCAAGTTCGGCCAGGAACCGCTCTGGCGGCGGCGGGAGCCCGACGCGATGTGAGAGCCTTCGCGGCGTGAGCTCACTGGGACACGTCGCGCTCGGCGCCTGGAGCGGCGGCAGATACATGCACTTCGGGCTGCCGCTGGAGGAGGAGCGCCTGGTCGCCCTGCTGCGGCCGGACGCGTCGATCGACACCGTCGTCACCGCAGACGTGTACGGCGCCGGAGCGGCCGACGAGCTGGTGGGGCGCGCCCTGGCCGGGCTGCCCCGCGACGCGTACCGCCTGGTCGGCGCGGTCGGCCACGACTTCTACGACGGCGAGCGCCAGGGGGCGAAGGGCTTCCCGCGCTTCACCGACCCGGCGCTCCGCGGACCCGACGGCTACGCCGACTACCTCCGCCGGGCCACCGAGGCCAGCCTCGGCCGCTGCGGGGTGGACCGCTTCGACCTGCTGCTGCTGCACAACCCCGACCGGGTGGGCTACTCCTCCGAGGTCGTCTGGAACGCGATGGCCGGCCTCCGCGAGGAGGGCCTCACGGGCGCGATCGGCGTCGCGCCCGGGCCCGCCAACGGGTTCACGCTCGACCTGATCGGCTGCGTCGAGCGCTTCGGCGACCGGATCGACTGGGCGATGATCATCGCCAGCCCCTTCGAGCCGTGGCCCGCGCGGCTCGTGCTGCCCGCGCTCGCCCGCAACAACGTGCGCGCGATCGCGCGGGTGGTCGACCACGGCGGCGTCTTCCACGGCGACGTGCCGGACGAGGGCGAGCTGCCGTCGCACGACCACCGCGCCTTCCGCCCCGCCGGATGGGTGCAGCACGGGCGCGACCGGCTGGAGCGGATGCGGCCCATCGCCGAGCGCCACGGCCTGAGCACGCTCCAGCTGGCGTGCGCGTGGACGCTGGCGCAGGCGCCGGTGTCGTGCGTGGTGCCGACGCTCATCCAGGAGCCCGGCGACGGGGCGCGCCCGGTCGAGGACAAGCGGGCCGACCTGGCCGGCGTGCCGCGGGCGCCGGTGCTGAGCCCCGAGGAGCTCGCGGAGATCGAGGCGATCGGCGAGAACGCGGGGTGCATGACGCTCAAGGGGGGTACCCCCTCCCACGAGGGCGACGAGCGACCTGACTCGTGGCCCCTCACCGAGGACCTGCGGACCGTGGCGGCGCGTTGGAGCATCGTCCCGGAGCGCGACCTGGTCCCGTCCTGACCACCGAACAGGGGGGAGACATGGCGATCCCGGACGGCGTGGCCGTCGAGGGCGGCCCGGACGAGAAGCCGCGCGTGACGCTGCCGGGGGGCGACCCGCCCGGCGACCTGGTGATCCACGACGTGGTCGAGGGCGACGGCGCGGCCGTCCCGCCGGGCGGCACCGTCAACGCCCACTACGTCGGCATCGGCTGGTCCAGCGGGCGCCAGTTCGACGCGTCCTGGGACCGTGGGGCGCCGCTCAGCTTCCCGCTCGACCGGGTGATCGCCGGGTGGCAGGAGGGCATCCCCGGCATGAAGCCGGGCGGGCGGCGGCTGCTGGTGATCCCGGGCGACCGGGCCTACGGGCCCACGCCGCCCCCCGGGTCGGGGATCGGCGCGAACGAGACCCTCGTGTTCGTGGTGGACCTGGTCGGGTAGGACGCCGTCCCCGCCGCGCCGTCCGGCGCGGCGGGGGCGGGATCACCCACGCCCGGCGGGCGGCGTCAGGCGGGCTCCCCGATGCGGGGCGCGTCGGCGCCCCGCAGCGTGGCGAGCAGCCCCGACAGCTCGCGCCGGGCGTCCTCGTCCAGCGCGCCG
>DASSBX010000268.1:0-3100 GCA_035698305.1 Miltoncostaeaceae bacterium
AGGGCGCCGCCGCCGCCGGGCGGCAGCACCAGCCGCAGGCACGTCGCCGTGGGGGCGACGTAGTAGCGGGCCATCCACGCCGCGAGGTCCAGCAGGTCGGCCGCCACGGGCGGCGCCTCCACCACCCCGGCGATCGGCTGCAGGCGCCCCTCGTGGGTCGGCGCGTCGCGCCCGACGACCACCCCCAGGATGCGGCGGGGGCCGAGCGGGCAGGCGACGAGGGCGCCGGGGACCACGGCCCCGGAGAGCTCCTCCGGGACCGCGTAGTCGAGCACCCGGTCGAGGCCGCGCGCGGCCACGAGGGGCAGTACCTGCGCGGCGCGCGCCGCCCCGGGCTCCAGCCCGGGCAGCGCGACGTCGGGCATCAGCCGCTGGCGGCGATGCGCCCGGAGGCCTCCTGGCCGATGTCCGTGGCCTCCCAGGTGAAGTCCGGGTCGGTGCGGCCGAAGTGCCCGTAGGCGGCGGTCTTCTGGTAGATCGGCCGGCGCAGGTCGAGGCGCTCGACGATCGCGGCGGGGCGCAGGTCGAACTTCTCGTCGATCCACTGGGCGATGAGCTCCGGCGACCGGTTCTCGGTGCCGAACGTCTCGACCGCGACGGACACGGGGTGCGCGACGCCGATCGCGTACGCCACCTGCACCTCGCAGCGCCGGGCGAAGCCCGCGGCCACGACGTTCTTCGCCACCCAGCGGGCCGCGTAGGCCGCCGAGCGGTCGACCTTCGACGGGTCCTTGCCGCTGAACGCGCCGCCGCCGTGGCGGGCCATGCCGCCGTAGGTGTCGACGATGATCTTGCGGCCGGTCAGGCCGGCGTCGCCGAGGGGCCCGCCCACCACGAACAGGCCGGTCGGGTTGATGTAGAACGCGATCCCCTTGTCACGCCACATGCCGAAGTCCCCCAGGACCGGCTTGATGACGTTCTGGATGACCTCGTCCCGCAGGAGCTCCTGGGACACGTCGGGCGCGTGCTGGGTGGAGATGACGACGGAGGTGACCTCCGTCGGCACGCCGTCCACGTAGCGCACCGTCACCTGGGACTTCCCGTCGGGCCGCAGGTACCTCATGTCCTCGCGGCGCATCGCGGCGAGGCGCTGCCCCAGGCGGTGGGCGAGGGTGATGGGCAACGGCATCAGCTCGGGCGTCTCATCGCTGGCGTACCCGACCATGAGCCCCTGGTCGCCGGCGCCCTGAAGGTCGTAGGCGTCGCCCTTCGCCCCGCCGCGCGCCTCGAGGGCGGTGTCGACGCCCTGCGCGATGTCGGGGCTCTGCTCGTCGAGGGCCACCGACACGCCGCACGTCTCGGCGTCGAAGCCGTACTTGGCGCGCGTGTACCCGATCCTCCGGATCGTGGAGCGCACGATCGACGGGATGTCGACGTACGTGGACGTCGAGATCTCCCCCGCGACCATCACCTGGCCCGTCGTGATGAGCGTCTCACAGGCGACCCGGCCCATCGGGTCGTCCTTCAGGACCGCGTCGAGCACGCCGTCCGAGATCTGGTCGGCGATCTTGTCGGGGTGCCCCTCGGTGACGGACTCCGAGGTGAACAGGTGCTGACCCATGTGGCGTGCTTCTCCTGTCGAAAGTCGGAACGTCGGCGAGCATAACAGGGGTCCTGGAGGCCCCTGACACGCCGACGGGGGCCCCGCGCCGATGCGCGAGACCCCCGTCGTGGAGCGGGATCCGACGTCCTACTTGGCGAGCCGGAGGAACACCTCGAAGGTCGGGGTGTCGCCGCCGGTCGTCCACGCCGCGAGGCTCTTCACCGGCTTCAGGTTGGCGAGCGCCTTCGCGTCGCCCTGGTCGAAGGCGTCGTGGGCGTCGGCCGTGGCGATCAGCTGCTGCACGTTGAGCCAGGCCACCGAGGTCACCTCGTCCGGCATCCCGCTCACGCCCGCCTGGTAGGCGGCCGACGCCGACAACGGCGACGCCGGGCGCTGGACCGCGGTGACCGACGGGACGCTGGTGCCCACGATGGCGAGGTCGCCATCGACGCCGTAGACCACGCCGGCCTCGGGCGACAGCGGCAGGCGCCAGCCCTGCACGCCCGCGGCGAGCGGGACCTTCTGCCACTCGGGCAGCTTCGTGTCGGGGCTGAACGTCCTCAGGAGGGCGGGGACGCCGACGCGGAGCTTGTCGAGCGTCGCCTGCGCCTGGGCGCCGTCGTCGACCTGCAGGGCCAGCGCGGCGCCGGGCGTGCGCCCGCCGGTCACGACGACGGCGTGCTCGCCGGACGTCAGGGCCGCGAGGTCGCCCGTGGTGACGCCCAGCAGCTGCGGCAGCTGTCCGGCGAACGCGTCGAACTGCTTCTGGACGTCCTCGCCCTGGGAGGCGCGCACCTGCTCGAGGACCGTGGAGACGCTGCCCGCGAGGTCGTGGAAGCCGAGGTAGGCGATCGCGTCGGCGGGGGCGCGGTCGTCGAGGGTCGGCGTGAAGGCCGAGGCGCCGGTGTCCGGGGCGCCCACCACGACGCCCTTGACGCGCGCGCCGCCGGGCTCGGCGGCGAGCGAGGCCGCCACTACCGCGTCCTGGTAGTCGCCGAGGCCGAGCTGCTGGAGCTGCGGGGTGTCGGTGCCGGCCTGCCGGATGAGCGCGCCGACGTCGATGTAGGCCTGGCCGAAGACCTCGGCCGGGAGCTTGCCGAGCGCATCCGTGAAGCGATCCTGGCCGGCGAGGGTCTTGTCGCCGCCCGCCGCGTGCGCGTCGAGGGCCTTGAAGACCCGGACCGTGCTGTCGGAGACGACGAGCGCGCCGTCGGCGACCGCCACGATGGTGTCATCGTCGGGCTGCTGGTAGTAGGGCACGCCGTCGTGCTCGCCCGCCTTGGTGGCGCCGCTGCGGACGAGGAGCGCCGTCAGCGCCTCCTCCTTGCCCTCCGCGATGTCGACCACGCCGACGGCCTCGGTGTCGTCCGCCGCGCCCGCGGCCGCGCCGGCGGCCGACCCGGGGTCGGTGGAGGTGATCGAGCCCTGAATCCCGCTGGTGTCCGGGACGTTCATCACGGCGACGGCGGCGCGGTCGCCAAGGAGCGGCTTCAGGTCCCGCTCGAAGTCCACGTCCTCGCCGCG
Source organism: Miltoncostaeaceae bacterium (assembly GCA_035698305.1). Lineage (GTDB taxonomy): Bacteria > Actinomycetota > Thermoleophilia > Miltoncostaeales > Miltoncostaeaceae > Miltoncostaea. The sequence continues at coordinate 3,068 of DASSBX010000268.1, forward strand.
GAGCCCCTCGTCGAGCTCCTTGCGGAGCTCGGG
>DASSBX010000269.1:0-6519 GCA_035698305.1 Miltoncostaeaceae bacterium
CCAGGCGCAGAAGCCCATCTCGGGCCTCTCGCTGGCCGTCGCGGCGCTCGTGTCGACCGTCAAGCGACTGTTCGGCCGCGGCGGCGGCCACAAAGGGGGAGAGGCGGCGTGAAGCACATCACGGTCACGGTCAACGGCGTCCGGCACGAAGCCGACGTGGAGGAGCGCGAGCTCCTCGTGTACTTCCTCCGTGAAGGCCTCGGCCTCACGGGGACCAACGTCGGGTGCGACACGTCGTCGTGCGGGGCGTGCACGATCCACGTCAACGGGGAGTCGGTGAAGTCGTGCACCCTCCTCGCCGTCCAGGCCGACGGCATGGAGATCACCACCATCGAGGGTCTCGCCACCAACGGCGAGCTCCACCCGATGCAGGCCTCCTTCCAGGCCAACCACGGGCTCCAGTGCGGCTACTGCACGCCGGGGATGATCATGGCGGCGACCTCCTTCCTGAAGGAGAACCCCAACCCGTCGGAGGACGAGATCCGCCACGGGCTCGAGGGCAACCTGTGCCGCTGCACCGGCTACCACAACATCGTGAAGGCCGTCGCGGCCGTCGCGAACGGCTGAGGGGGCGACATGGCCACCACCGAGCAGCCCGCCGCCAACATCGGCGCCCGGCGTCCCCGCAAGGAGGACCCGGAGCTCATCACCGGGAAGTCCCGCTACGTCGACGACATCAGCATCCCCGGGATGCTCTGGATGTACGTCGTCCGCAGCCCGTTCGCCCACGCGAACGTCCGCGGCATCGACACCTCCGCCGCCGAGCAGGCGCCCGGCGTCGTCGGCGTGTTCACCGCCGACACCCTCGAGCTGGGCGCGCTGGTCATGGCGTGGCCCATCAACGACGAGTGCAAGGCGCCGCCGCACCTCCCGCTGCAGAAGGACAAGGTGCGCTACGTCGGCGACCCCGTCGCCGTCGTCGTCGCCGAGACCCGCGTGCAGGCGAAGGACGCCGCCGAGATGGTCAGCGTCGACTGGGACCCGCTGCCGGCCGTGACCGACATCAAGGCCGCCCTCGCGCCGGACGCGCCGAAGCTCTACGACGACCTCGAGAGCAACGACGCCGGCTCCTGGATCTTCGAGCGCGACTCCCCGGCCCCCCGCCGGGCGGCCACCGCGCCGTTCTTCGACGACCCGGACCTCGTGAAGATCAAGGAGGAGTACTACCTCGCCCGGCTCATCCCCAACGCGATGGAGCCGCGCGGCGTCGTGGTGGACGTCAACTCCGCCATGGGCGAGTACACGATGTACTCCGCCACCCAGATCCCGCACATCCTCCGCACCGGCATGGCGATCACGTGCGGCATCCCGGAGGCGAAGCTGCGGGTGATCGCCCCGGACGTCGGCGGCGCCTTCGGCTCCAAGCTCGAGATGTACCCCGAGGAGGCCCTCGTGCTGGGCCTCGCCAAGCACCTCGGCCGGCCGGTCAAGTGGACGGAGGAGCGCTCGGAGGGCTACGTCGCGACCCTCCACGGCCGCGAGATGTACCAGCAGATCGAGCTCGCGGCCACGAAGGAGGGCGACCTCAAGGCCGTGCGGGTGAAGCTCTGGGCGTCGATGGGCGCGTACATGCGCCTCATCACCCCGGGCATCCCGATGCTCGGCGCGTGGCTGTACGCCGGGGTCTACGACCCGGAGGCGTACGACTTCGAGTACACCAACGTGTTCACCAACAACACGTTCACGGATGCCTACCGCGGCGCCGGGCGGCCGGAGGCCACCTACGCCATCGAGCGCTCCATGGACGCCCTCGCCCGCGAGCTGGGGATGGACCCCGTCGAGCTGCGCCGGCGCAACATGATCGACGAGTCGAAGTTCCCGAACTACACCATCGTGTCGGGGCTCACCGTCGACAACGGCAACTACCGCGGCACGCTCGACAAGTGCCTCGAGGTGCTCGACTACGACCGCTTCCGTGCCGAGCAGAAGGCCCGCCGCGAGAGCGGCAGCACGAAGGTGCTGGGCGTCGGCTTCTCCACCTGGCTGGAGATGTGCGGCCTGGCCCCGTCGCGGGTCCTGGCGGCGCTCAAGTACATCGCGGGCGGCTGGGACGCCGCCACGATCGAGTTCATGCCGACGGGCACCGTGCGGGTGCTCACCGGCGTGTCGCCCCACGGCCAGGGCGAGGTGACCACGTTCGCCCAGATCGCGGCCGACCAGCTCGGGGTGGAGTTCGAGGACGTCGAGGTGCTCCACGGCGACACCGGCGTCGTGCCGCTCGGCATGGACACCTACGGCAGCCGCGGGCTGGCGGTCGGCGGCGTCGCGCTCTGGAAGGCGGGCGAGAAGATCATCGAGAAGGCCCGCACGATCGCGGCCCACGAGCTGGAGTGCTCGGAGGACGACCTCGAGTTCTCCGGCGGCAACTTCACCGTCAAGGGCACCGACCGCTCGGCCAACATCAAGGCCCTCGCGTTCAACGCCTGGAGCGCCCACAACATCCCCGACGGGATGGAGCCCGGCCTCACCGCGAACCACCTCTACGACCCGCCCAACTTCTCGTGGCCCAACGGCGCGCACGCCTGCGTCGTCGAGGTCGACACCGAGACCGGGTCGATCGACGTGAAGCGCTACATCGCGGTCGACGACTGCGGCGTGCGGATCAATCCGATGGTGGTCGAGGGCCAGGTGCACGGCGGCGTCGCCCAGGGCATCGCGGAGGCGCTGTTCGAGGAGGCCCGCTACGACGAGGAGGGCAACCTCCTGCACGGCACCATGACCACCTACATGGTCCCGGGGCCGCCGGAGCTGCCGTCGTTCGAGCTGGACCACACGGTCACGCCGAGCCCCACCAACCCGATGGGCGTGAAGGGCGTCGGGGAGGCGGGCACCATCGCCGCGCCGCCGGCCGTCATCAACGCGGTCGTCGACGCCCTGGCCCACCTGGGCGTCACCAACGTCGAGCGTCCCGCCACCCCGGAGCGGGTGTGGAACGCGATCCAGGAGGCGAAGCGATGATCCCGGCCGGATTCGAGTACGAGCGCGCGGAGTCGGTCGACCACGCCCTCGAGCTGCTGCGCACCAAGGATGACGCGAAGCTGCTCGCGGGCGGGCACAGCCTGCTGCCGCTCATGAAGCTGCGGCTCGCCCGCCCGGGGACGCTCGTGGACATCGGCCGCCTGGGCCTCACCGGCGTGAGGGACGCCGGCGACCACCTGGCGATCGGGGCGCTCACGCGCCACCACGACCTCAACAACGACCCGGTGGCGCGGGAGCACTGCCCGCTGGTCGCGTACGCGGCCGGCCTGGTGGGCGACCCCCAGGTGCGCCACCGCGGCACCATCGGCGGCTCGCTGGCCCACGGCGACCCGGCGTCGGACCTCCCCACGATCTGCCTCACGCTGGATGCGGTGATCGTGGCGCAGGGGCCGAACGGCACGCGGGAGATCCCGTCGTCGCAGTTCTTCCAGGGGTTCTTCGACACCGCCCTGGGGGAGGACGAGATCATCACGGAGGTCCGCGTCCCCAAGGTCGGCAACGCCGGCTGGAGCTACCTGAAGTTCCGCCAGCGGGCGCTCGACTGGGCGACGGTGGGCGTCGCGGCGCTGGTGGGCTCCGCCAACGGCACCATCGAGGGGGCCCGGATCGGCCTCACCAACATGGGGCAGACGCCGCTGCGCGCCACGGCCGCCGAGGCGGCGATGGCGGGAGCCCCCCGGGACGGGGTGCGCCAGGCGGCGGAGAAGGCCGACGAGGGAACGGAGCCACCCTCCGACACCTGGGCGTCGGCGGATTTCCGGCGCCACCTGGTCAAGGTTCTGACGGGCCGGGCGGTGGAGGAGGCGTTGTCGCGATAATGGCCCCATGAGCCAATCGTCGCTGGTCGACGGATTCGGGCGGTTCCACCGGTCGCTGCGCCTCTCGGTCACCGACCGGTGCAACCTCCGCTGCCGGTACTGCATGCCGGCGGAGGGGATGAAGTGGCTGCCGCGCGAGGAGCTCCTCACCGACGAGGAGCTCCTGCGCCTGGTGGGCCTGTTCGCCCGCTTGGGCGTCACCGAGATCCGCGTGACGGGCGGCGAGCCGCTGGTGCGGCCCGGGCTGCCGGCGCTGATCGGCCGCATCGTCGCGACGCCCGGGGTCCGCGAGGTCGCGATGACCACGAACGGCGTGCTGCTGGAGGGCACCGTCGACGAGCTGGTCGCGCAGGGCCTGAGCCGGCTGAACGTCTCGATCGACTCGCTCGACCCGGACCGCTTCGCGATGATCACCCGCCGGCGCGACCTGGACCGGGTGCTCGCCGGCCTGGCGGCCTGCGAGCGGCACGAGTCGCTGCGCCCGATCAAGGTCAACGCCGTCGCGTTGCGCGGCGTCAGCGAGCCGGACGTGCTGCCGCTCGCCGAGCTCGCCCGCCGCCGCCCCTACGTGGTGCGGTTCATCGAGGTGATGCCGCTCGACGCCCCCCGCGAGTGGACGCGCGAGGCGGTCCTCTCCGGCGAGGAGCTGCGCGCGATGATCGGGGCGCGGTGGCCGTTGCTGCCGATGGCGCCCGAGCGCGCCTCGGCGACGGGGACGAGCTGGCGGTTCGCCGACGACGCCGGGATGCTCCAGTTCGTCTCGTCGGTCACCGAGCCGTTCTGCGCGAGCTGCGACCGGCTGCGCCTCACCGCCGACGGGCAGCTGCGGACGTGCCTGTTCGCCGAGTGGGAGACCGACCTGCGCGGCCCGATGCGCGCCGGCGCCACCGACGAGGAGCTCGCCCGGATCGCGATGGGCGCCGTGGCCCGCAAGGAGGCCGGTCACAACATGGCCGACCCCACGTGGACGTACGCGGGCCGGCCGATGAGCCTCATCGGGGGATGACCCCACCCGCCGCGGGCGTGGTGCTGGCCGGGGGCGCGTCCGCCCGGATGGGCGCCGCGAAGGCGGCGGTCCCGTGGGGTGACGGCACGCTGCTGTCGCGGGCCGTCATCGCGCTGCGGCCCGCCGTGGGCCGGGTGATCGTGGTGCGGGCGCCCGGGCAGGTGCTGCCGCCGCTGCCCGGCGGCGTGGCGGTGACCGAGGACGCCCACCCCGGCCGCGGCCCCCTGGAGGGACTGGCCGCCGGGCTCGCCGCCCTGCGGCCCGGGGAGGTCGCGTTCGCGCTCGCGGTGGACATGCCGTTCGCCGGCGCGGAGGTCGCGGCCGCGGTGCTCGCCGCGCTGCCGCCCGGCGCCGACGCCGCCGTGCCCCGGGCCGGCGGGCGCGCCCAGCCGCTGGCGGCCGCGTACCGCCCCGGGGTGGCGGACGTCGCGCGCGGGCTGGTGGCCGCCGGCCGGCCCCGGATGCACGACCTGCTCGCGGCGATCCGGGTGGCCTGGGTCGACGCGGCGGACCTGCCCGGCGGCGCCGCCGCGCTCGCGAACGTCAACACCCCTGACGAGCTGGCGGCGGCGCGGCGGGCGGCCGGTCGGGCGGCCCGTCAGGCCATGCGCGAATACGCCACCACGTCGCCGGCGGCGACGCCGCCCGGCGGCACGATCGCCAGGGCGTCGGCCCCGGTGAGCGACGTCACGGCGTGGGAGCCCTGATGCCGCAACGGCACCAGGGCGCCGCGCCGCTCGCCGCAGCGCACCAGCTCGACCCGCTCAGGGTGGCCGGCGACGGCAACCGAGATCGGGCCGCGGCGCCACCAGTCCTCCGGCGCGCCCACCAGCGGCCGGCCCAGCAGGTGCAGCGCCACGGCGGCCGACGCGGGGTTGCCCGACAGGCCCAGCACCGCCTGGCGGCCCCGGCGGCCCAGCCACGTCGGGCGGATGGGCGTGGCCCGCACCCCGCGCATCACCTCCTCCACGCACAGCTCCTCCAGCGCCGCGCGCACGTGGTCGTGCGGCCCCACGGAGATGCCGCCGCACGTGACCACCACGTCGACGCCCGCGTCGAGCATCGCGCCGATCGCGGCGACGGTCTCCCCCAGGTCGTCGCCGACCGTCACCGCGCTCACCACGTCGGCACCGGCGGCGGCGAGCTGGGCGGCCACCCCGTGGCGGCTCGAGTCGTACACCTGGGCGGGCCCGGCGGGGTCGCCCAGCGGCACCAGCTCGGCGCCGGTGGCCAGCACCCCGGCGGTGGGGCGGCGCAGGCACGGCACCCTGCCCAGGCCCACCGCGCCGATCGCCCCCACCTCGTGGGGCGCCACCCGGTGCCCCGCCTCCAGCAGCAGCCCGCCGTCGCGGATCAGCTCGCCGCGGCGGCGCACGTCGCGCCACGGATCCAGGCCGGCCGCCACCGTCACCCGGTCGCCGTCCACCGCGACCACCTCGCGGCGCGCGACGGCGTCGGCGCCCGGCGGCAGCACCCCGCCGGTGGAGATCGCCACCGCCTCGCCGGGCCGCAGCTCCCGCTCCCACGGCTCGCCGGCCGCGCTCTCGCCCACCGCGCGGAGGTCGCCGGGCGTGTCGCCGGCGCGCACCGCCCAGCCGTCCATCGCCGAGACGTCCGCCGCGGGCAGGTCGCGCGCCGCGGCCACGTCGGCGGCCAGCACCCGGCCCGCCGACTCCGGGACCGCGAACAGCTCGAAGTCGGTCGCGGGCGCCAGCT
>DASSBX010000270.1:0-2815 GCA_035698305.1 Miltoncostaeaceae bacterium
CGCGGAACGCGGCCAGCCCCTCCATCGCCATCGCCTCGGCCGCGGTGAAGGCCTCGGCGTAGTCGTTGCGGTAGGGCTCGGCGGTGACCCCCGTGACGAACGGCGGGCGCTTCAGGCCCTCGATGGGCCGGGCCATGACGGCCATCCGGGCGTAGGGCTCGAAGCCCTCGGCGGCCAGGAGCGGCCGCACCGGGTCGTCGTCGGCCACCTCCGCGTCCCACGGGGGCTCGCCCACGCGCTCGAGCAGCGCGCGCAGCGCGTCCGGACCCTCGGCCCGCAGGCCCTCGAGCCGGAGGGCGCGGGCGGTGGGGGACGGCCCCGGGTCGCACGACGCGCCGGCGACGGCGACGCTACTCGAGGTACGCCTCCAGGTCGTCGACGCGCACGCCGAGCCCCTCGAGGTGCCGCCGGGCCTCGCCGAGCCGCTGCTCGGTCCCGGTCACCTCCATGATCACCCACCCCTCCGTCTCCCGGATGTCGGCGCGGCGGATGTTGGTCACCACGTCGAACCGCTTCGCCAGCGTGTAGATGATCGGCTCCTGGATGAGCTGCTCGGGGAACGTGAGCTTGAGCCTCTGGCGGGTCAGGTGGGCGCCTCCTCGGAAGGGGCGCCTATACTAGCCCGCATGCCACGGCGCTCGCTGCTCGGATGGCTCGGCGGCGCGAAGCGCTCGCTCGCTCGGGACATCGAGGTGGCCCGGGAACGCGACCCGGCCGCGCGCTCCACCGCCGAGGTCCTGCTCTGCTATCCCGGCCTGCACGCCGTGTGGCTCCACCGCGGGGCGCACCGCCTCTGGGACCGCGGCCTGCGCCTGCCCGCGCGGCTCGTGAGCCAGTTCTCGCGGTCGCTCACCGGCATCGAGATCCACCCGGGCGCCAGGATCGGCCCGGGCTTCTTCATCGACCACGGCATGGGCGTGGTCATCGGGGAGACCACCGAGATCGGCGAGGACGTCACGCTCTACCAGGGCGTCACCCTGGGCGGCACCGGCAAGGAGACCGGCAAGCGGCACCCGACCGTCCAGGACGGGGTGATCGTGGGCACCGGCGCCAACGTCCTGGGCCCGGTGGTCCTCGGCGAGGGGGCGAAGGTGGGCGCCGGCTCCATCGTGGTGAAGGACGTGCCGCCCTACTCCACGGTGGTCGGCAACCCCGGCCGCCCCGTGATCGTCGACGGCCAGCGGGTGCCGCGCGACGTCCACCACCCCGACATGCAGCACACCCGGCTGCCCGACCCCGTCGCCGAGGCCATGGCCTGCCTCGTGCGCCGCGTGACCGAGCTGGAGCAGGACCTCGCCGACCTGCGCGCCGGCCGCAACCCCGCGCCCCGTATCCCGACGTCCGACGAGGACTGCCTCCCGACGGCCCAGGAGGAGATCTCGTCGATCCTCGGCCTCAACCCCGGGGCGGGTATCTAGCTCCTCTGACACGCTCTCGTCACTTGCGTACGAGGAGGGGAGACCCATGGGATTGGACTTCACGGCCTGGAACGCGGCGGTCATCGACGAGTTCCGGGCCAACGGCGGGCGCGTCGAGGAGTTCGCGGACCGCCCGCTCGTGATCCTGCACACCACCGGCGCGAAGTCCGGGGAGGAGCGGCTCAACCCGCTGATGCACCTCGTGGAGGACGGCGGCATCGTCGTGTTCGCGTCGCGCGCCGGCGAGGACAAGCACCCGGACTGGTACCACAACGTCCGGGCCGACCCGCAGGTCGAGGTGGAGCTCGGCGACCGGACCGTCCGCGCCCGCGCCGTCGAGGTGACGGGCGAGGAGCGCGACCGGCTCTACGCCGAGATGAAGGCGAAGTACCCGCAGTTCGCCGACTACGAGGCGGCCACCTCGCGGGTGATCCCCGTGGTGCGGCTCCGGTACGAGGAGTGAGGGGGGGCGTCGGCCACCTCCGGTAGGATCCGACCGGTGTCCGACCTGCTCGACGGCCTCAACCCGCCGCAGCGCGAGGCCGTCCTCCACGGGGAGGGGCCGCTCCTCGTGCTGGCCGGCGCCGGCAGCGGCAAGACCCGCGTCCTGACGCACCGGGTCGCCCGCCTCATCGGCGAGGAGGGCGTGGCGCCGGAGGCGGTCCTCGCGATCACCTTCACCAACAAGGCCGCCGGTGAGATGCGCGACCGCATCGGCGGCCTGGTGGGGCCGCGCGCCCGCGCGATCTGGGCGAGCACCTTCCACTCGGCGTGCGTCCGGATCCTCCGCCGCGAGGCCGAGGCCGCCGGCTACGCGCGGGACTTCTCGATCTACGACGCCGACGACCAGCTGCGGCTCATCCGCAGGTGCCTGGTGGAGGAGGAGGTCGACCCGAAGCGGGTCGCGCCGCGGGGGGTGCAGGCCCGCATCTCCGACGCGAAGAGCCGGATGGAGGGGCCCGGGGAGGTCATGGCGGCGGCCGGGTCGTTCAACGAGGAGATCGTCGCCCGCGTGTACCGGCGTTACGCCGACGCCCTCCGCGCGAACGGCGCGATGGACTTCGACGACCTCCTCATGGTCACGGCCGGTCTGCTCGAGGGCGACGAGGCCGTCCGCGCCCGCTGGCAGGGCCGCTTCCAGCACGTCCTGGTCGACGAGTACCAGGACACCAACCACGTGCAGTACCGCCTCGTCCGCGTCCTCGCCGAGCCGCAGCGCAACGTGGTCGCCGTCGGCGACGACGACCAGGGCATCTACTCCTGGCGCGGGGCGGACGTGCGCAACATCCTCGACTTCGAGCGCGACTACCCCAACGCGGTCGTCGTGAAGCTCGAGCAGAACTACCGCAGCACGCAGCGAATCCTCGACGCGGCCTACTCCGTCGTCCGCAACAACG
>DASSBX010000271.1:0-3252 GCA_035698305.1 Miltoncostaeaceae bacterium
GCAGGCGCGGCGCGACTCCGGCCTGACCAACGACCCCGCCGTGCGCGCCCGGTCGGCGGCCGTGACCGCCGCCGGCCACGACCGCCCGGCGCCGCTCGAGCATCGCCGCGCCGTCCAGCGGGAGCGCCTGCGGCTGCCGGAGCTGCCGACCACCACCATCGGCTCGTTCCCGCAGACCGACGAGATCCGGGCGGCCCGCCGCGAGCTGAAGGCCGGCCGGCTGGGCCCCGCCGGCTACGAGCGGTTCCTGGAGGAGCAGGTCTCCCAGGTCGTCGCGGTCCAGGAGGAGCTGGGCCTGGACGTCCTCGTGCACGGCGAGCCCGAGCGCAACGACATGGTCGAGTACTTCGGCCAGCAGCTGCGCGGGTTCACGTTCTCCGACCACGGCTGGGTCCAGTCGTACGGCAGCCGGTGCGTGAAGCCGCCGATCCTGTTCGGCGACGTGTCGCGGCCCGCCCCGATGACCGTCCGTTGGTGGCGGTACGCCCAGGGGCTGACGGAGCGCCCCATGAAGGCGATGCTCACGGGGCCGGTCACGATCCTGCAGTGGTCGTTCGTCCGCGACGACCAGCCGCGGTCCGAGACGTGCCGCCAGATCGCCCTGGCGATCCAGGACGAGGTGCTCGACCTGGAGGCCGCGGGCGCGGCCGTGATCCAGGTCGACGAGGCGGCCCTCCGCGAGGGCCTGCCGCTCCGCGCCGCCGACCAGGACGACTACCTGCGCTGGGCGGTCGACTGCTTCCGCCTGACCACCGCCCCGGCGCGGGCCGAGACCCAGGTGCACACGCACATGTGCTACTCGGAGTTCAACGGGATCATGGGGCACATCGCCCGCCTCGACGCCGACGTCGTCTCCATCGAGGCGTCCCGCTCGGGCATGGAGGTACTCGACGCCTTCGCGGACGTCGGGTACCCCGGCGACGTCGGTCCCGGCGTCTACGACATCCACTCCCCGCGGGTGCCGTCGGAGGACGAGATGGTGGAGCTGCTGGAGCGTGCCGAGGCCCGGGTGGGCCGCGAGCGGCTCTGGGTGAACCCCGACTGCGGCCTCAAGACGCGCGGCTGGCCGGAGGCCCGGTCGGCCCTCGCCAACATGGTCGCCGCGGCGGAGCGGCGCAGGAGCGCCGTCCCCGCCTGAATCCCTCCGGGCCTCCGGGCGGCCACGTCCGGAGGCCCGTCTCGGCTCGTCCGACCCGCCGGCAAGGGCTCCCGGCCCGGCGCGGCCTCAGCGGCGGCGCGCCAGCCGCAGCGCGACGGTCCCCGCCACCGCGGCCACGAGCGACCCGATCAGCACGCCCAGCTTCGCCGCGTCCACCAGGGCCGGGTCGTCGTAGGCGAGCTCGGTGATGAACAGCGACACCGTGAACCCGATCCCGGCGAGCAGGCCGACCCCCACGACGTGGGCCCAGCGCACCCCGCCCGGCAGCCGGCTCAGGCCCAGGCGCACCGCCAGGAACGTCCCGCCGGTGAGCCCGGCGACCTTGCCCACCAGCAGCGCGACGGCCACCGCTGCCGTGACCGGGGTCTCGGCGGCCGCCTCGAAGGCGGCGCGGTCCAGCACGATCCCCGCGTTGGCCAGGGCGAAGATCGGCAGCACCACGAAGCTCGACCACGGGTGCAGCGCGTGCAGCAGCCTGGTGAGCGGCGACACCGCCTCCCGCGACAGCCACGACAGCCGCCGCCACTGGTGGGCGTCGCCGTCGGGCTCCGCCGGGTGGTCGTCGGTGCGCTCGGCCGTCAGCACCGCCTCGCGGCTCACCGCCTCCGGCGACTGGAACGGCCGGGTGGGCGTGATCATCGCGATCGCGACGCCGGCGATCGTGGCGTGGACGCCCGACTCGAACACCGCGAACCACACGCCCACCCCCAGCACCAGGTACACGCCGATGTGCCGCACCCCGAGCTCCCGGGCGGCCCACATCGCCGCGAGGCCCACCGCCGCGGCCGCCAGCCACGCGAACGAGAGCCCGTCCGTGTAGATGAACGCGATCACCACGATCGCCACGATGTCGTCGACCACCGCGACGCCCAGCAGGAACGCCATGAGCGACGCCGGGACGCGCCGGCCCAGCGCCGCCAGCGCCGCCAGCGCGAACGCGACGTCGGTGGCGATCGGGATCCCCCACCCCTCGGCGAGGCCGTCGCCCGCCGTCATCGCCGTGAAGATCAGCGCCGGCACGATCACGCCGCCGAACGCCGCGAACATCGGCAGCAGCGCCGCCTGGCGCGTGGAGAGCTCCCCCAGCACCAGCTCCCGCTTCACCTCCAGGCCGATGACGAGGAAGAAGATCGTCATGAGCCCGTCGTTCACGACGTGCAGCAGGTCCTCGGTGATCGAGTGGTCCCCGATCCCCAGGGTCACCTCGGTGCCCCAGAAGCTCGCATACGAGTCCGTGGCGGCGTTCGCCCAGATCAGGGCGATGACGGACGCCGCGAGCAGCACCACGCCGCCGGCGATCTCCAGCTGGGTGAACTGCCGCACCGGCCGCAGCACGCGGCGCGGCACCGGCCGCCCCGAGCGCGACCAGGGCACCCGCACGCCGCTGTCGGTCACGGGCGCTTCCTCGCCGGGCCGGGCCGCCGCGGCGGCGGCGGCGGCGGGGCCGGTGGCCGCGGCGGCGGCACCCCGGCGATGGCGTCGGCCACCCGCGACAGCGACCGGTCCAGCGCGTCGAGCTCCGGCTGCGGCAGGCCCCCGATCAGCGTCTCGAGGCGCCCGGCGACCAGCGCCTCGGCCGACGCCAGCGTCGCCGCGCCCTCGGGGGTCAGCGACAGCGCCTGGCGGCGCCGGTCGTCGGGGTCGCGCTCGCCGCGCGCGACCAGGCCCGCGCGCTCCAGGGCGCCCACCACCTGCGAGACGGCGGCGTGCGTGATGCCGGCGGCGCGGGCGATGTCGGCGCCCAGGCCACGCCCGCCGGCGATGGCCCGCAGCGTCTGCAGCTGCACCACGGTCAGCGGCGGGTCGTTCGACGCCAGGGTGCGCTCGATCCAGCGGGCCAGGGCGGGCGCCAGCCGGCTGAGGGCCGCGCCGACCCGCGTTGCGGACGACCGCCGAGGGGGCATCTAATGATTTAGAGAGCTTTACTGTTCATCATGCTTACCCAGTTGACCATACCGGTCGCGGGCGCCGCCGTCGCCGCCGTGGCGCTGCGCCCACGGGGGTGGGCGCCGGCGCTCGCCGCCTGCGGGTGCGCCGCCGCGGCGCTCGCCCTGGCCCCCGACGCGGCGGTGCTCGGCGCCGCCGCGGCCGCG
>DASSBX010000272.1:0-3153 GCA_035698305.1 Miltoncostaeaceae bacterium
ACGACCGCTGGATCGACAAGTACACCGAGCGCCGCGTTTCGGCGCTCACCGATCTGAAGCGCGAGCTGGAGGGAACCGCATGACCACGACCGAGACGCAGACGACGCAGATCTACCGGATCGCCATCGAGGCGACGCCCGAGGCGATCTGGGAGGCGATCACCACCCCGGAGTTCAGCCGGCGCTACTTCCACGGCGCCCGCATCACGAACACGCCCGAGCGGCACCTGGCGCTCGCGCCGGACGGGAGCGTGTGGGGCGACGAGGCGACGCTCGAGTGGGATCCCCCGCGCCGCCTCGTGCACGGCTGGCGGTCGCTCTACGACCCGGCGCTCGCGACGGAGCCCGAGAGCCGCGTCACGTGGGAGATCACGCCGCGGGACGACGGCGGCTGCGTGCTGACCGTGGTCCACGACCGCCTGGAGGCCTCGCCGCGCACCGCCGCGAGCGCGTCCGGGGAGGGCTGGATGTCCGTGCTGAGCGGCCTGAAGGCCGTGCTGGAGTCGGACCTCCGGGAGCCGTGACGCGGGCCCCGCCGGGACGAGGGACGCCGGAGGCGACCTGACCGGCGGCGGAACTACCCTTCGGGGGTGCCCGAGGGGCAGGTCAGCCACAAGAACGCCATCCGCTTCGGCGCGGCGCTCGCCGGGCGCCCGCTGGTGCGCGTCGAGGCGCCGGCGCCGCGGCTGCGCGATCAGCACATCCCCGAGCGCCTCGCGGGCGACGCCGTCGCCGCCGCGGAGGCGGTGGGCAAGCACCACATCCTGCGGTTCGCGAGCGGCCGGGTGCTCCACTCGCACCTGATGATGAGCGGGGTGTGGCGGCTGCTGCCGGCGTCGCGCACGCCCCGGCCCGGCGGGCTGTTCCTTGCCCTCTGGACCGAGGGGCACGTCGCCGCCCTCTACCGCTGCCCCACGGTGCGGCTGCTCGAGCCGGGGGAGCCCCTGCCCCGCGCCGTGCTGGCCACCGGCCCCGACCTGCTCGGCGACGGGGTCGACCCGGCGCGCGCCGCCGCCGAGCGGCTCGCCCGGGTCGACCCCACCCGGCAGGTGGGCGAGGTGCTCATGGACCAGCGCGTCGTGTCCGGGATCGGCAACGTCTACAAGTGCGAGACGTGCTTCCTCACCGGCATCGACCCGTGGCGGCCGGTCGGGAGCCTCACCGCGGACGAGGCCGCCGCCCTCGGCGCGGAGGCCGCGCGGCTGCTGCACCTGGGGGTTCGCGACGGCGGGCCCATCCGCACGTGGCGGCCGCCCGACGCGCCGCCGTGGAGCCGGGAGCGCACCTGGGTGTACGGCCGCCGCGGCCGCCCCTGCCGGCGGTGCGGCACCCCCATCCGCTCGCGCGGGCAGGGCGACGCCAACCGCACCACCTACTGGTGCCCCGCCTGCCAGCGGTGAGCCGTCAGGCCACCAGGGTCGGCGCGTCGCCGTGGGCGCGCCGGCGGCGGGCGGCCTGGCGCATCGCGTAGATCTGCTCGTTGACCTCCGCGCCGATGAGCAGCGACACGCACGTCAGGAACAGGAAGATCAGGTAGATCGCGGCACCCGCGAGGGCGCCGTACACCGTCTGGTACTCGTCGAAGTTCTCGATGTAGAGCGCGAAGAGCCGCGAGAACCCCAGCCAGAGCCCCACCCCCACCAGCGCGCCCGGGGCCGACGCCAGCAGCCGCCGCCGCGGCGCGTTGGGGCCCACGTGGTACACGGCCAGCGTGAAGATCAGCAGGCTCGCGGTGCCGATGAGGAAGAGGAAGCGGCCCGCGACGTTCGGCGCGCCCTTGCCGAAGATCTCCTCCGCCAGCGAGTCCACCAGGCGGGAGCCGCCGATCAGGGCCAGCGTCGTCGCCACCACCAGGATGCTGGTGGCCAGTGCGATCACCAGGGCGGTGAGCTTCCCGCGCACCCACGGGCGGTGCGGCACGCCTCGTGCGCGGTCGAGGCCCCCGACCAGGGCGCCCATCACGTTCGCCGACACGTAGAGGGACAGGAGGAGGCCGATGGCCAGGAACAGGGCTGCCTGCCCGGTGTTGTCGGTCGCCGACCGCAGGGCCGAGCGGAGCGTCCCGCGGAGCTCCACCGGGATCGCGTTGTCGGCGTCGGGCGCCAGGAAGTCGTCGAACGTGTCCGGCTCGGCGACGAGGCCGATGATCGACACGAGCACGAACATGAACGGCACCGTCGCCAGGAACGCGTTGTAGGCGAACTGGCTCGCCACGCCCGTGATGTCGTCGGCGATCGACCGCCGCGTCGTGCCCGCCACCACCTGCACGAACCAGGCCGGCACCCGCCGCATCGCCGCGAGCGCGCTGCGGCGCCCGGCCGGCGCCGTCGGGACCGTGCGCACGTGGGCTTGTGAGGGGTCGGAGGGCATTCGCTGACGACCTCAGGTACCGGGGGTCGAGTGCATATCCTCCCCGTTCGGGTTGCCCGGCGAGTCGCCGACCATCCCTGCGGGGGGCGAAACGCGCGCGTTCCGGGTGCATTCTTCGCCACGAGGGTCGTCCCCACTGCCCCCGCGCGGCAGTTCGGAGACCCGAGGCACTCGGGCACAGTGTTTCGGGTCTCCTGGGCATCGCTCCCACCCGACGGGTGGTCGAGCGTCGGGACGGCCCTCACCTCTTTCCCGGCCCGGCCACGCGCCGGTGGGTAGGGTCACGGGCATGCGCATCGGCTTCGTCGGTTCCGGGCTGATGGGCGCCGACATGGTGCGCAACCTGGCCGGCGCCGGCCATGACGTGCGCCTCTTCGCGCGCACACCGGAGCGGGCGCGGGATCTCCCCGCCACCCTCGTCGCGAGCCCGGCGGAGGCCGGCGACGGCGCCGACCTGTTCGCGTCGTGCGTCACCGACTCGCCCGACGTGCGCGAGGTGGTCCTCGCGATGCTGGAGGCGCAGCGGCCCGCCCCCGTGGTGGTCGAGATGAGCACCATCGGCCCCGCCGTGGCCCGCGAGCTGGCCGAGCGCTGCGGCGCCCGGGGCGTCGCGTACCTCGACTGCCCCGTCAGCGGCGGCCCCGCCGGCGCGGCCGCCGGCACCCTGGCGATCATGTGCGGGGGCGACGCCGACGCCCTCGCGCGCGCCACCCCGGCGCTCGACGCCATCGGCGACCCCGGAAAGCGCGTCCATTGCGGGCCCGTCGGACAGGGGCTGGTGGCG
>DASSBX010000273.1:0-11459 GCA_035698305.1 Miltoncostaeaceae bacterium
TTCAGCGCGCGTTCGGCCGCCCCCTGGAGGTGACGGAGACCCCCGAGTAGGGCGGCTCCCAGCGCGGCGCGCCCGCCCCGAGCGCGACGACGCAGGCGAGCACCGCGATCATCACGAGCGGCAGCCAGACGTCCTGCCCGCCGTCGATGCGGCCCGCCTTCGCGAGGGCGCCGACCATGTTCGCGATCAGCGCGAGGGCCGCCGGCCGCACGAGCGCGCCGAGCAGCAGCAGGACCCCCGCCCCCACCTCCAGGAGTCCCACGAGGATCGCGACGGCCCCGGGGGCGACGCCGAAGCCCCAGCGCTCGAACCGCTCCGCGTAGGCGTCGTGGTTCACGAACTTGCCGAGGCCCACCGGCACGAACACCGCCGCCGCCACGAGGCGCGGCGGCAGCCTGCGGCGCTCGGGCGGCCCCGGGTCGAGGAGCCACGCGAGCGCCCGACTCATCCCCCCGCGGCCTTCACGCGGTACCGCCCCTCCAGGTGGGCGATCACCTTCGCCCGGTGGTCCCCCTGGATCTCCACCACCCCGTCCTTCACGGCGCCGCCGGAGCCGCACAGCCGCTTGAGCTCCGCCGCCAGGGCGGCGACGTCCGCCGCCGGCACGCCCGTGACCAGGGTCACGGTCTTGCCCCGCCGGCCCGAGCTGGTGCGGCTCACGCGCACCACCCCGTCGCGCGGCGGCGCCCCGCCCGGGGGCGGCCCCTGGCGCCTGCGGGCCTTCGGCTCGCGGGCCTCGGGGACCCGGCCGCCGTCGGTCGAGTAGACCCTCCGGCTATTGTCGTCGTTTATGCCAGGCATTCAGGTTTGTTGATTGGTAGCCTCCCCGCGATGACGACTCTGCCCCTCTCCCGCGCCGACGTCGAGCAGCTCGCCGACGAGTTCGAGACGCGATCCTCGCAGGACCTCCTGGCGTGGGCCGTCGACCGGTTCGAGGGCCGCATCATGCTCACCTGCTCGTGGCAGATGCAGTCCTCCGTGCTCATCGACATGTTGCACCAGCTCGGGGCGAACATCCGGGTGGTGGAGCTGGACACCGGCCTCCTCTTCCCCGAGACGTACGCGACGCGCGAGGCCCTCGTCGCGAGGTACGACCTGGATCTGGAGCGGGTCGACCCGCGCGAGACCGTCGAGGAGCAGGCGCAGAGCGAGGGCCCCGAGCTGTGGCGCCGCGATCCGGACCGCTGCTGCGCGCTGCGCAAGGTGGAGCCGCTCGAGCGGGCCCTGGTGGGAATGGATGCGTGGATCACCGGCATCCGCCGCGCCCAGAGCGTGACCCGGCGCGACGCGAAGGTCCTGGAGCTCGACCCCCGCGGGGTCGTCAAGGTGCAGCCGCTCGCCGGCTGGAGCGACGAGGACGTGAAGGGCTACCTTTTCGCCCACGACGTGCCGTACAACCCGCTGCACGACCGCGGGTTCCCGAGCATCGGGTGCACGCCGTGCACCCGGGCGATCCGCCCGGGTGAGGATTCCCGCGCCGGCCGCTGGGCCGACGCCGAGAAGACCGAGTGCGGACTCCACATCCCCGCCCAGGGCGGGCCGAACTGACATCGACCGGGGCACCGCCCCGAGGGAGGGCGGTACCAGCGTGAGCGACCGTTCCGGCTACACCATCTGGTTCACGGGCCTGTCGGGCACCGGGAAGAGCACCATCGCCGAGATCGTCGGCCCCGAGCTCGAGAAGCGGGGGGCGCTCGTCGAGTACCTCGACGGCGATGTGGTGCGCACGCACCTGTCGAAGGGCCTCGGGTTCTCGAAGGAGGACCGCGACACCAACATCGAGCGGATCGGGTGGGTCGCGAGCCGCTTCACCCGCGCCGGCGTCGTCACGCTCGTGTCGGCCATCTCCCCCTACGCCGAGACCCGCGGAAAGGCGCGCGAGCTGGTGGAGGAGTTCGGGCCGTTCGTCGAGGTCTTCGTCGACACGTCCGTCGAGGAGTGCGCGAAGCGCGACGTGAAGGGCCTCTACGCGAAGGCGTTCTCCGGCGAGATCAAGGAGTTCACCGGCGTGAGCGACCCGTACGAGGCGCCCGAGAACCCGGACGTCCACGTCCGGACCGAGGGCCAGACGCCCGAGGAGAGCGCCGCGCAGGTGGTCGCCGCGCTCGAGGCCAAGGGCCTCGCCGGCGACGCCGTCACCGCCTAGGGCGGACCTCCACGCCCACACCGTCGCCTCCGACGGCTCCCTGGCGCCCGCGGCGCTGGTGGAGCTGGCGGCGGCGGCGGGGGTCGGCGTGCTGGCGGTCACCGACCACGACACCCTCGACGGGGTCCCCGAGGCGCTGGCGGCGGGCCCCGCCCTGGGCGTCCGCGTGATCCCCGGGGTCGAGGTGTCGGTGCGGGCCCCGTCGGGCTCGATGCACCTCCTCGGCTACCTGCCGGAGGCGGCGCCCGAGCCGATCGCGTCGCGCCTGGCGGCGTTGCGCGAGGCGCGGGCCGAGCGGGCGGCGCGGATCGTGGGCCGGCTGGTGGCGATCGGCGCCCCCGTGTCGCTCGCCGACGTCGCCGCCCGCGCCGGCGGGCCCATCGGGCGGCCACACATCGCCGACGCCCTCGTGGCGGCGGGTCACGCCCGCGACCGGCAGGACGCGTTCGACCGCCTCCTGGCGGACGGCGCCCCGGCGTACGTCCCCCACGAGGGGATCGAACCGCGCGACGCGGTGCGGCTGGTGATCGGGTCCGGCGGCGCGGCCGTGCTGGCACACCCGGCGTCCCTGCGGATGTCCGACCGCGACCTGGCCGACTTCGTGCGGCGCCTGCGCGGCTGGGGCCTCGCGGGGATCGAGGTCCACCGCCCCGACCACCCGCCGGAGCGCCGCCGCGGCCTGGAGGAGCTGGCCGCCCGCCTGGGGCTGGTGCCCTGCGGCGGATCCGACTTCCACCGCCCCGGCGAGGGCCTCACCCCGGGCGACACCGGAGACCCGCCGCTGCCGCCGGACACCATCGACCGCCTGTTCGCGTCCTGAGCCGGGACGCTCTCGGTCGGCCGCGGAGGGCCATCCGCTAGCGTGGCCCCATGACCACAGACACCGCACCCGCCCCCTCGGGCCGCCGCGCCGCCGGCGTCCACTGGGACCTCTCCCCCCTCGTCGCCGATGCCGCGGAGGCGCGCGCCCGCCTGGCCGCCGCCCTGGAGCGCTCCCGGGCGTTCGAGGCCCGCTACCGCGGGGCGCTGCCGGACATGGACGGGCCCGCCCTGGCCGGCGCCCTGGCCGAGCTGGCGGAGATCGACAACGAGCTGTCTCGCGTCAGCTCCTACGCGCACCTGCGCGAGTCGGTCGACGTGACCGGCCAGGAGAACAAGGACCTGTCGGCCGCGATCGACCGGGGGCTCGTCGAGGCGGGCAATGCGCTGCGGTTCTTCGACCTGGAGTGGCTCGCCCTGGACGAGGACGCGGCGCGCGCCCTGTACGACGCCCCCGAGGTCGCCCGCGACCGCCACTACCTGGTGGCGATGCGCCGCTTCGCGCCGCACACGCTGTCGGAGCCCGAGGAGCGGATGCTCAGCGAGCGCGGCCCGGCGGCGGCGGGCGCGTGGCACACCCTGTTCGGGCAGATCACCTCGACGCTGGAGGTGCCGTTCGACGCCGGCGAGGGCGACGGGGTTGAGCCCCACACGATCGACCGCCTGCTCGCCCACGTGCGCAACCCCGACCGGGACCTGCGCAAACACGCGCTGGAGGCGCTGTACGACGGGCTGGGCCCGCACCGCGACACGCTCGCGCACGTGTACGACACCCTGGTGGCCGACCGGCTGGCGATGGACAAGCTCCGCGGCTACGCCGGGCCGATGGACCCCACGCACCTGCGCAACGAGCTGCCCGCCGGCGTGGTGGAGGGGATGATGGACGCCGTCGAGCGCCACTACCCCCTCGCCCACCGCTGGTTCCGGGTGAAGGCCGGGATCCTGGGGCTGGACACGCTCGAGCTGCACGACCAGTACGCGCCGATCGGCGAGGCGCGGGCGGTGGACTACCCGGAGGCGACGCGCCTCATCGACGCCTCGTTCGGCCGTTTCTCCCCGCGCGTCGCCGAGATCGCGGGCGGCTTCTTCGCGGAGCGGCGCGTCGACGCCGAGCCGCGGTCGGGCAAGCGCGGCGGCGCCTTCTGCGCGCCCGTGGCGCAGGACGCCTCCCCCTACATCCTCATGAACTTCACCGACCGGATGGACGACGTGATGACGCTGGCCCACGAGCTGGGCCACGGCATGCACTTCACCCTGGCGGCCGGCGCCCAGACGCCGCTGTCGTTCGGCACCGGGCTGGCCCTGGCGGAGGTGCCGTCCACGTTCGCCGAGCTGATCGCCTTCGACCACCTGATGGAGACCGAGGCCGACCCGGCGACGCGCCGTGCGCTGGTGTCGGAGCGGGTGGAGGGCTCGTTCGCCACCGCCTTCCGCCAGACGGTGCTGTCGCGCTACGAGCAGCGCGCCTACGCCCTGCGGGCGGAGGGCTCGACGCTCACGGCCGACCGGCTGTCGGACATCTGGTTCGAGGAGAACCTGAAGTACTACGGCGACGCCCTGCTGCTGCCGGAGGGCTACCGCCTGGGGTGGTCCTACATCCCCCACTTCATCAACACGCGCTTCTACACCTACGCCTACGTCTTCGCGCACCTGACGACGTTGGCGCTGTACGCGAAGTTCCGCGAGGAGGGCCCGGCGTTCGCCGACCGCTACCTCGGGTTCCTGGCGGCGGGCGGGTCGGCGCCGCCGGCCGAGCTGCTGGCCGGCCTGGGCGTCGACCTGGACGACCCGGGCGTGTGGGAGCCCGGGTTCCGCGAGATGGAGCGGATGGTGGAGGCGGCGGAGGCGGGCTGAGCCCGCCTCCGCGCTCCAGCCGCGAGCGCGGGCCGGGCGGGCGGCGCGCGGCCGGCCGCCCGCCCGGCGATCGCTACTTCTTGGAGGCCTTCTTGGAGGCCTTCAGCGGGTTGAGCGCCTTCTGGACCTGGTCGGGCAGGGCGCCGATCGAGTAGAGCTGGCGGCCGCACTCGGTGCGGCGCGTCGGCCTCGCCTTGCAGGTGGCGGGCTCGCTCCAGATCGCGACGGTGCGGTGCCCGCGCTCGCAGACGTAGACCTTCGCCTGGCGGCCCGCCGTGGGCCCCAGGGGGACGGGGATGGCCTCCTCGAGGAGTTCCTCCTCGGCGGCCTGGATGGCGGGGTCGCTCTCGACGTCGACGTCGGCCGCGGGGTCGGCCGGCCGCTCGTCCTCCGGCGCCTCGATCGCCCTTGCCTCCTCGGTGACCTCGGCCGCGGCCGCGGGGGTCTCCTCGGCGGCCTGCTCCTCGACCGCCTCGGCGGTCGTGGCCTCGGACTCGCTCATGCGTGCTCCTTCACCGACTGCTGACGCGCCCAGGATAGCGCGGGCCCTCGCCCTCGTCGGCGTCCGGCGCGTACGGCAGGCTGCGGCGGCCGCGGAGGCGGTCGAAGTTGGCCATGGCGCGGTCGAAGCCGACGACCCCGGGGTCGAGCAGCGCGCGGGCCCGCCACAGCCGGTACTCGGCGAAGTAGCCGGGGTTGACGCCCAGGACGCTGGCGAGCCGCTCGAGCTGCTCGGCGGTGGGCGGCGCGCCCGTCCCGGACGAGAGCTGGTGCAGCCGGGTGCGGCTGATCGCGATGCCCTCGGCGCGCAGGAGGCTGCCGACGGCGGAGACCGAGAGGCTGCGCCGCCCCATCGCCGCGGCCAGCGATACGTGGAGCGGCTCTTCGCTGGCAGCCGGAAGCGGCGGCCGTGGCTCGGGCACGGGCGACAGGGCCATGGGTGGCGACACTACGCCCCGCACCCCGGCGATTGAAAGGGCGCGACGCGGGTTTCCCCCGCACGGGGTAGGTTCCGGGTCCGTGGAGACCCCCGCCGGATTCGACGTGGTCCGCGAGGATGTCGCGGTCGGGCGGCTGCGGCTGACGGTGGCGCGTCCCCGCTCCGCGGAGGACCTCATCGACGAGGACGCCTACGCGGTGGACGAGCGCCTGCCGTACTGGGCGGAGCTGTGGCCGAGCGCCCACGTGCTGGCCGGCCACCTCGCGGCGCGCGACCTGCGGGGCCGCCGCGTGGTGGAGCTGGGCTGCGGGGTGGGCCTGCCGAGCGTCGTCGCCGCCCTCGGCGGTGCCGACGTCCTGGCGACCGACTGGTACGACGAGGCGCTGCGGTTCACCGCGTGGAACGCCGCGGCCGCCGGCGCATCCGTCGCGACGCTGCCGGTCGACTGGGCGGCACCGCCCCCCGCCCTGCTGGCCGGTCCGCCGGCGGACCTGGTGGTGGGCGCGGACGTGCTCTACGAGGAGCGCAACGGCCCCGCCCTGGCGGGGCTGGTCCCGCGGATCCTCGCCCCGGACGGCGAGGTGCTGATGGCCGACCCCCGCCGCCCGCACGCCGACCTGCTGCTCGACGCCCTCGTCGCCGCGGGCTGGTCGCTCGCCACGGAGGAGGTCCGCCACGGCGCGCGGCAGGACGAGAGCGGACCGGTCGTCCGCCTTTACCGCCTGCGGCCACCCCGCCGCGTCCCTTAGGTCGCTCCAGCGGACGTCCGATACACTGGTCCGCGAGCGATCCTCGGTAGCTCAATGGTAGAGCATCCGGCTGTTAACCGGAGGGTTGCAGGTTCGAGTCCTGCCCGAGGAGTTCGAGAAAAGCCCCGCAAACGGCGGGGTTTTTCTTTGGGCGGGTCAGGCCGGAGTCGCCAGATCCTCGCCCGTGACCCCACCGTGACCCCGCGCGCCCCGGGATGCCGCGTGGGAAGCGGGATCCACGGCCGCGTCGAGCCCCGATCCGAACCCCTCGAACGAGTCGGGCATCAGGTGGCCGTAGGTGTCGTAGGTCAGCTGGATCGACGCGTGGCCGATCACCGACTGGAGCTGCTTCGGGTTCAGGCCCTCGCTGGCGATCATCAGGCTGACCGCCGTGTGGCGCAGGCTGTGGAAGGCCAGCAGCCGGACGCCCGCCCGCCGCAGCGTGCGGTGCCAGGCGGTGATCAGGTTGCGCGGGTCGATCGGCGTGCCCGCCGCCGAGGCGAACACCAGGTCGTGCTCGTTCGGCGGCGCGGCGAGGCGGTGCCGGCGCAGCTCGGCCACCAGGCCGGGGGTGAGCGGCACCACGCGCCGGCCGGCGCGGCTCTTGGGCGAGCCGAAGCCGGTGTTGGTGTAGGTCTGGCGCACGTGCAGGCGCCGCCGCTCGAGCTCCAGGTCGCCCCAGCGCAGGCCGAGCAGCTCGCCGCGGCGCAGGCCGAGGAGCGCGGCCATCCGGAAGATCAGCGCGTGCTGGCCCTCGGCGGTCTCGAGCACCGCCGCGAGCTCCGCCGGGGCGAGGATCTCCCGCTCGGTGGACTCGAGACGCAGCGGCCGCACCATCGCCGCCGGGCTCGTCTCCAGGTAGCCCCACTCGACCGCGTGCCGGAGCATCTCGCGGAGGGGCACCATGGTCCCGTTGATCGTCTTCGGCGACCACGTGGGCGTGCCGTCAGCCTTCCGGCTGGCCGACTTGTCGGCGAGGTAGCGCTGGACCATCTCGCGCGTGATCCGCCGCAGCTCGATGTCGCCGAAGTACGGCACGAGGTGGTTGCGGATCGAGCCCTCGTAGTCGCGGCAGGTCGAGGGCTTGACATTCGGTCGGGCGTAGGTCTCGATCCAGCGCGCGGCGAAGTCGGCGAACCCGATCGGCGTGATCTCCGCGAAGGAGCCGCGGTCGACGGCCCGCACCGCCTCCGCCAGGGCCCGCTCGGCGTCGTCCCTCGTCTCGAAGCCGCCGCGCTCGTAGCGCCGACCGATGCCGTCGTAGAAGCGGATCTGCCAGGCGCCGTCGCAGCGGCAGCGCCCCCTCCCGCCGCGCGCCGGGCACCCGGGCCCGTGGCGGCGTCGCACCGAGCCTCTCGGCATCGGTCACCTCCTCCTGTCAGCGGGCCCGCGGGTGGGCCCGGCGGTGAGGGGCGACCGTACCCCGCCGGGCAGCCCCTTCGGGGAACAGCGCCGCCGGGATCCAGGTCGAGGCCGGTCGCCCGGTCGTCACGGGCGGCGGGAAGCCCGCCTCCCGGTCGGCGAGGAACGCCTCGACCTGACCCCAGGTGAAGCGCACCTTGCGGTTCAGCCGGTAGTGCGCCAGCCGCCCGGCCCGGGCCTCGGCCAGCACCCACGCGCGCGTCACGCGCAGGCGCTCGGCCACCTCGTCGGCGGTGATCAGCTCGGCCGTCATTCCGCAGTCCGCGCTCGTCTTGGCCGGCGCCGCGCCCCGGGGGTGTCGGCCCGCGGCACCGGCGGCACCGGGGGCTCGATCGCGGCGAGCACCTGGACCTCCAGGCGCGGCGGCGCCAGCGCCCCGAGGGCCCCGCCGAGGGCCGCGGTGATCGCCTCGGCCTGGCCGACGACGGTCGCGGCAAGCTCGTCGAGATCGTCGTCGGGGAAGCGCTCGCGCAGGTGGCCGATCCCGACCGCCGCGACGGCGGTGCCCTGGTGGTCGCGGACCACCGCCCCGATCGAGCGCCGCGAGAGGTCGAGCTCGCCGTCCTCCAGGGCCCAGCCGCGCTCGCGCGTCAGCGCCAGATCCTCCCCCAGCCGCCCGCGGTCGGTGAGCGTGCGCTCGGTCCAGGCGTCGAGCACCACCTCATCCAGCACCGCCGAGGGCGCCTCTGCCAGCAGGGCCTTGCCGAGCGCGGTGGCATGGGCCGGGAAGGCGCGCCCCGCGGCGTGCGAGGGGCCGCGCACCTGCTCGACGAAGACCGCCCGGGCGCCAACGAGCTTGGCGATCAGGCCCGGCAGCCCGGTCTGCTCGCGCATCCCTTCCACCGATACGCGAAAGGCCTCCCAGTCGCTTCGCTGCGCCAGGGCCCGCTCGGTCAGCTCCGCCAGCCGCCGGGCGCCGAGGCGGTAGCGCTTGTCGACATAGCCGGTCTCGACCAGCCCCTGGGCCTGCAGGTGGAGGATCAGCCTGTGGGCGTTCGGGGTCGCCAGGCCGATCCGCTCGGCGATCTCCGGAAGCGCCAGGTCCGGCGTCTGCGCGAGGACGTCGAGGATCGCGAGGGTCTGCTCGACCGCCTTCACCCGATAGTGCCCCGTCTCGGGCAGGGGCGGCGGCCGGTGGCGGCGCCTCACCACCGCGGGGCTACCCTTTCTGTGCCCCTCCACCGCGCACGTAGCGACCCGCCGGATCCGGATCGCACGCCAGGTACTCGCGCAGGGCCGCGGCTGAGGTGCGCCACTCGTGCCCCTCCTTCCAGGCCGGAAGGCGCTCGGCGGCCGCCTCGTGGTAGATCGTCGTCGGCTCGACCCGCAGGAACTCGGCCGCCTCCACCGCCGAAAGCTCGACCGGCGCCTCCGGGAACGGCAAACCTGGGACCGGCGCCTCGGCGGGGCCGCGGAGGCGCCGCCCCGGCGTCCAGCGAGCGGCGACCGCGTCCGCGAGGAAGCGCCACTCCTTCCCGACCCGGCGGGCGGGAAGCCGCCCCTGCCGCGCCGCGCGGTGGACGGAGTTGCGGTGCATGCCGAGCCAGTCGGCGACCTCGTCGATCGTCAGCACCGGCTGGGGTGGTCGGGTCACGACCGCAAGATTGCCCGAGGCGATCGCTCCTGTCTCCCGCCGCCTCCATGTGGGAATGATGCACACAACTCCAGTGGACGTAAAGCCCCGTAGTCTGGCGCGGTGAGCATCGCGAGCGTCCTCCGGAGCCGGTCCGCTCTCTGGCACGACGTCCTCGACGCGTTCGGGTACGAGCTGGCCGATCCGCGGCCGGGCGCGGGAGCCGCCGAACTGCGGGTGCGTGCGGTGCGACCGGTGATCTACGGAGGGCCGGCGGCCGTGATCGACGTGGCGGAGCTCTGGGCAGCGGGCGGCGATCCGGACAGCCTGGGCGCCGAGGAGGAGGGCTGCCACCTTCGGGCCGCCTCTTGGGTAGAGCCCCGATAATTGGTGGAGATTCGGAGCCCGCGTTTGGGCGGCTGAACCGCGCCGGCCACCATGGGCTCCGCGTCGATTCCTGGCAAGGACTCATCGACGAGGAGGCCCACGATGGCCGACACGGACAGTCTCGGCGTGCGCGCCGAACTGGGCAAGGTGCTGGAGTCCGAGCACGCCGACCTTCTGCGCGAGGGGGTGGCCCTGGTGCTGCGTGAGGTGATGGAGATGGAGGTCGCCCGCCTGGCCGGCGGCGAGCGCTATGAGCGCTCGGATGGGCGGCAGGCGTACCGCAACGGCTATCGGCCCCGCCGCCTCGACACCCGGGTCGGCACGCTCGAGCTGCAGATCCCGAAGCTCGCCTCGGGCCCGAGCTACCTGCCGAGCTTCCTGGAGGCGCGCACCCGCAGCGAGCAGGCCCTGTTGTCGGTGGTGATCGAGTCGTATGTGAACGGCGTCTCGACCCGCAAGGTGGAGCGGGTGGTCGAGCAGCTGGGAGTCGCCGGAATGTCCAAGTCGACCGTCAGCCGCATCTGCAAGGGCCTCGATGAGCGCGCCGAGGCGTTTCGCTCACGCCCCCTTGAGGGCGTCTACCCGTACCTGTGGCTGGATGCCCGCATCGAGCGGGTGCGCGACACCGACGCCCACACCGTCCGCCACAAGGCGCTCCTGGTGGCCTACGGGGCGCACGAGTCGGGCCGGCGGGAGGTGATCGGCATCGATGTCGGCGAGGTGGAGTCAGAGGCCACCTGGCGCGAGTTCCTGCGGGCCCTGGTCGCCCGCGGCCTGGCCGGTGTGCAGCTGGTGATCAGCGACGCCCACCCCGGATTGAAGAACGCCATCGCCAGCGTCCTCGGCGCCCAGTGGCAGCGCTGCGCGGTCCACTTCGTCAGGGACATGCTCGGCCACGTCCCCCGCCAGAGCCATCCCCTGGTGCGCGGCGCCCTCAAGCAGGTGTTCGCCGCCCTCGACCGTGACGGCGCCGCCCAGATCGCCGGTGGGGTGATCGACCAACTGGGGGGCGTCGCCCCCAAGGTCGCACGGCTCTTGGAAGAGGCGGAGGAGGACCTGCTGGCCTACATGCGCTTCCCGCGTGAGCACTGGCCCAAGATCCGCTCCACCAATCCCCTCGAGCGCGTCAACCGCGAGATCGCCCGCCGCTCGGATGTGGTCGGCATCTACCCCGACGACGCCGCCCTGCTGCGCCTCGCCGCCGGCGTCCTGGTCGAGATCAACGACGAGTGGCTGGTGCAGCACCGCTACATCAGCCAGACCTCGATGGCCCTGATCCTGCCGACCGACGAGCACGGGCCCTGCGAGCCCGTCGGCGCCGACCAGCCAGCCACGCAGGGGGCGCTGGCCGGCACCGGAAAGTCCACCACCTAACGGGACTTGACTCGATGTCGGGACCTTCGGGTGGTGATCCGCGGTCGTCCTCGACAGCAGGATCCCCGTATGCCGAAGAGCTTCTACAAGGGTGAGCGTCTGGGGTCGCGTCCTCCGTGCGCGATCTGCATGGGTCGGGGGGAGGGTGAGCGGGCGCGGCTCGTCCTCCCCGGCGGGGTTTCGGTGTGGCTGTGT
>DASSBX010000274.1:0-2103 GCA_035698305.1 Miltoncostaeaceae bacterium
GGCCGCCTGAACGTGGTGGTCGCCGGCGTCGAGCCGGTGCGGGTGGTGGAGGAGACCGACGGGCGCCTCTACTTCTCGGCGCAGGTCGAGCCCCTCGCCGACGACCCCGCCGACGCCCCCGACGACCTGGTCGAGCGTGTCATGGGCCGCTACCGCGCGCTGGCCGGCCTCGACGGCGACGCGCCGCCCGGGCTGCCGGAGGGCGTGGCGCGCTCCTACGCCGTCGCGAGCCGGTTCGAGCTGCCGCCGGAGCCGAAGCAGGAGCTCCTGGAGGAGCGCTCGGAGCCGCGGCGGCTGGAGCTGGTGGCGGGCCTGCTGGAGCAGGTCGACAAGGAGATGGCGCACGCCCGCCTGGCGGCGCGCCGCGCGTCGGCCAACGGGAAGGTCCAGACGCCGTGAGCACCGCCGTGTCGGCCGACGCCGCAGCCGGATACGCCCGCCTGCGCGACGGCGCGCCCGCCTGGGTGGCCGAGCCCGTCGCCCTGATCTGGGTGGAGGGGCCCGACGCCGCGTCGTTCCTCCACGGCCTGCTGAGCAACGACGTCGCCTCCCTGGCGATCGGGGCGTCGGCCGACGCGCTGCTCCTCGACGCGAAGGGCCACCTGCAGGCGGCCGTCGGCGTGCACCGCGACGGCGACGACGCCCTCACGCTCGTGCTGGATCCCGGCGACGGCGACGCCGTGGCGGCCGCGCTCGACCGGTACCACTTCTCGGAGGACCTGGAGATCCTGGGCCCGGAGCCGGCCTGGGCCCTGACCGTCTCGGGGATGCCGGCGCCGGCGGGCCCGTCCGTGCCGGGGCTGCTGCCTGGGACGGTGCGGGCCGTGGTCGAGGACCCCGCCGCGGCCGGCGCCGCGCTGCCCGGCGCGCAGGCGCCCCCGGAGGCGCTCGAGATGGCCCGCGTCGCCGCCGGCCTCGCCCGGGTGGGCGTCGACACCGGCCCCTCCACCCTGGTGCAGGAGGCGGCCCTCGAGGACCGGGCGGTGTCGTTCACCAAGGGCTGCTACCTGGGGCAGGAGACGGTGGCGCGCCTCCAGTTCCGCGGGAAGGCGAACCGCGCGTTGCGCGGCGTGCTGCTCGACGGCCCGGCGGCGGCGGGCACCCCGGTGACCGCCGGCGGCCGCGAGGTGGGCAGGCTGACCAGCGTCGCCCCGACCCCGGACCTCGGGGTGATCGGGCTGGCGATCCTGCGGCGCGAGGTGGCGCCGGGCGACGAGGTGGAGGCGGGTGGCGTGTCCGGCAGGGTCGCCGGGCTCCCGTTCGGCCGCCGGTGAGCGACGAGCGGGGGGCCGGCGCGCTGGCGGGCCTGCTCGGGCCCGTGGGCGCCGCGGCGCTGTCGGAGGCCACGCGGGCGCTGGCGCGCACCACCGACGCGGCCTCGGCGGCGCTGCGGGTGGCGGGCTGGACCGCCCACGACTGGGCCTTCCGCTTCGAGTTGCCGGCGCGCGACCGCCACGTGGTGGTGCACGTGCCGCACGACGGCAGCCCCCCGAGGGTGCGCGACGCCGGCGCCGGGCCGGACCCCCTGACCCCGGGGGATCTGCGCCGCTCCTGAGGCCGGCGGCCGCGCCGGCCGGTCAGAGCCGGCGCACGAACCTCCCGTCGGGGTCGAACCGGTCGGCGACCGCCGTGAGGCGCGCCAGGTCGTCGGGCCGGAAGATCGACGTCGCCGGGTCGGACTCGGCCGAGAAGTTGACCAGGCCGTACTCCGCGGCGTGCGGGCCGCACGCCGACCGGACGTCGTCCACGCCGGCGGCCGTCGCCGCAGCCAGCTCGGGCGAGGCGGCGATGCCGACGGCGAACAGGACGCCCTCCGCCTGCACCGCGCATGCCAGGCCCTCGGCCCTGGCGCGCGCCACCGGGCCGCCGAGGCGCCGGATCTCCGTGCCGATCAGGGCGCGGCCCGGTCCGTCGGTGGTCGCCGCGACGACGTCCGCCACCGCGCCCGCCGTCAGCGCGCCGAGCAGCATCCCGCCGCCGAGGGCGGGGACCGGCTCCGGCGGGTCCATGTGGACCTGCCCCAGGTCGGTCGAGCGCATCGGCCGCACCGTGTCCATCGCGGGCCCCAGCCCTCGCAGCCCGGCGAGCAGGCCCTCGAGTCGC
>DASSBX010000275.1:0-6770 GCA_035698305.1 Miltoncostaeaceae bacterium
CGACTTCTTCTCGCCGAGCACCCACGACCCGAGCGGCATCGTGATGATCGGCGGGGAGCTGCTCCACGAGCCGGAGGGCAGCCGCTCCGCCCTGGCGATGCTGCCGGGCGGGGCCATGGACGCCCCCGCCCTGTCGCTGCAGGGCCGCATGCAGGCGACGGACCCCGCCACGGGCGTCGCGTCGCGGGTGGGGACGTTCCAGGGCATCAACCGGCCCGCGAAGCGTGGCGCCGAGACGATCCTCTACACCCCCGGCTACGGGGCGCTCACCACCCCCACCGGCGGGTCGCGCTTCGAGGTGCGCGTCCGCCTCGACCAGGCCGGCCCGCTGCTGCCCGGCGTGCCCCGTTCGGGCACCGTGATCGGCAGGAAGTCGGGCGGGGGCAGCACGATCGGGGCGGGCCACTGGGTCCTCACGGGCGTGGGCGCGGCGGGCCCGGCGCTCGCGTCGGAGTACCAGCTCGGCACGAGGGCGACGATCACCGCCACCGTGACCGGGCTGCCGCCGGGCACCACCGACGCCATCGGCGGCGGGCCGGCGCTGGTGCGCGACGGCGTGGCGATCCCGCGGGCCGGCGAGGGCTTCACCGCCGCCCAGACCGAGTCGCGCACCTCGCGCTCGGCGGTGGGTCAGACCGCCGACGGCACCACCCTGTTCGTGACCGTCGAGGGGCCGTCCCAGGGGAGGCGGGGGATGACCGCCGCCGACCAGGCCGAGCTGATGCGGTCGCTCGGCGCGCGGACGGCCGTGGCGATGGACGCGGGCGGCAGCGCCCAGCTGGCGGTGCGCGACGACCTGGTGATCCCCTGGTCGTGGGCGCGGAGCCTCTCGGACGTGGTGGTGATGAGCTACCGGGGCGTCACGATCGAGCCCCTCCCGTTCCGCATCTCGCCGAACCGGGACCGCGTCGACGACGCGCCCACCACCGTCGTGCGCTCGCCCGTCGCCGGCGTGACCACGGTGAAGATCATCCGGCGCTCCGGGAAGCCCTCGAAGAGGATCTGGCGGGGCCGGCTCGGCGCGAGCAGCGCGAAGGTGAACGTCGATCCGCGCCGGCTGAAGCTGCGGGACGGCGTGTACGACGTGCGGGTGCGCCAGCTCCCCGACGACGGCAGCGGCATCACGGAGCAGCGCCGGCGGGTGATCGTCGACCGCACCCTCGGCTCGCTGAACGCCCGCCAGTCGGTGGTGCGCGTGGGGAACCGCCGCCAGCCGCGGGTCACCGTGACGTTCAGGTTGTCGCGCGCCGCGCGGACGACGGTGCGCATCCGGTCGACCGACGGCCGCCGGATCGCCACGATCGCGAGCGGACGGCCGCTGCGGGCCGGCCGCCACGCGGTCAACTGGAACCGCCGCGTCCGCGGGAAGGTGGTCACCGGCCGGGTCGAGGTGACCGTCGAGGCGCGCGGCCGCCTCGGCACGTCCGGGCTGGTGCGCGAGGTGACCCTGAAGAAGCCGCCGAAGCAGCCGAAGCGCCCCCGGCCCTAGCGGGCCCCGCCCGGCGCTCCGGCGCGCGGCCGGCGGCCCGGGCGTCTCGCCCGGGCCGGCGGCCGCGGCGCGTCAGTCGTCCTCGTCGAGGGCGTCGATCTCGGCCTGCACCGCCTGCACCTCGCCGACCATCCGGTCGATCTCCGCGTCGAGCCCGGACTCGCCGCCGCGCTGGCGCACCACCAGGTACCCGAGGTCCTGCGCCAGGGCGTTCTGGCGGCGCTTCAACCCGAGCTCCTGGGCCTTGTCGCGCGCCTCCTCCGCACCCTTCTGCGCGGCGTCGATGGCGCGATTGGCAGCTTCCTTCGCCTTGTCGACCAGTCCCATTGGGCACCCCTTGTCGTCGTGGAGGGGAGGGAGGGGCGCCGACTCTATCTGGACTCCTCCCGCCAGTGGAGGAACGACAGGATCGCCGCGACGATCGAGAACAGCAGGGCGAGAAAAATTCCGAACTTCCGGTTGTCGCCCTCCAGGAAGATCATCAGCGTGACCACGAAGCAGACGCTGGAGAGGTAGGCGGCCCAGGAGGCGGGGCGGACCGCCGGCGGCAGCTCGAAGTTCATCGCCTCGGCGATCAGGACGGCGGCGGCGACCGCGGCGAAGATCAGCAGGATCCACCATGACGGCACCGCGTCCTGGCCGCTGACGTTGAAGTCGCCGACGCCGAACCAGTTGAAGAACAGGCTGATGATGAAGAGGACGCTCGCGCCGGCGGCGGCATACATCCTCTGTTCGCGGGTGAGCGAGTTCACGTGGGCACCTCTCTGTCGGGGCGACGGGGGATGTCGGCCGGGGATCGCCCGAACGTTCGACGCCCCCGGTGCACCCCCTTCCGATCGGCGTCAGCCCGCCAGTCGTTGAGGCGGGTTGTGGCCGGGGATCACGAGGGCGGGGGCGGCCTCGTGGATCGCCCGGAACGCCCGCAGATGGTCGTCGCGGCGGGGGTGGCCCTCCGGCAGGTCCAGGTCGGCGAGCCACCGCGGGTCGGGGCCGGGGGTGTCGCCCACGATCGCCACGACCCCCGCGTCGGTGTCGACGAGGTAGGCGACGTGCCCCTCGGTGTGCGCGGGGGTGAGGATCCAGCGGATGCCCGGGAGCACCTCCCCCGCCTCGCCGGCGAGGGGCCGGACGGTGGCCTGGTCGAGCATCCCCCGCTGGGCGTGGGCGTGCGGCTCGGCGAGCTCCCGCTCGTGGACGTGCAGCTCCACGGGGCCGAGCTGCGGGAGCGCGGTGACGTGGTCGCTGTGCAGGTGGGTGGCGAGCGCCGTGTCGACGTCGTCGGGCGACAGCCCGCGGGCGGCGAGGGCCCCGGCGAGCATGTCCCCCTGGGTGCCGTAGCCGGGGTCGACCACCACCGGGCGCCCGCCGGGGTCGCGCAGCAGCACCGTGTTGGGCCATGCGATCATCCCGTGCACGGCGTCGGGCAGCCCGCGGTACGCGCCGAAGGTGCCCGCCGTCGTGGGCGCCCTCAGCTCGATGACCTGGTCGCCCCGCAGGGCGAAGACGATCCGGTGGGCCGGGATCAGCACCTCGGCCGTCCAGACGGTCGCTATCGGGCCGCCTCCGTGCGCGCGGCGTCGTCGGCCACCGCACGGTCGTGCGCGTAGCAGGGCGCCTGGCGGAACGGGTCGACGGGGTCCCCGGCCCGGCGCCCGATGCGGGTGGCCCGGGCGCGCATGGTGACGCCCGCGTGTCTGGCTTGCGGCGAGAGCGCCAGGCCCAGCAGGCCGCCGGCCAGGAGCCAGCGTCCGCGTCGGGCGGGTCCGCTCACTTCAGGAGGGAGAGGAACTCGTCGACGGGGATGGCCGTGAGCGTCTGGAAGTGCGCGGTGCCGCGCGCCGCGAGCTCGACGGAGACGCGCGCGATCGTCTTCTCGTCGGGCGCCTCGACGATGTTCACGAAGTCGTACGGCCCGAGCACCGCCCACTGCTGGATGACCTTGGCCCCCATCTGCTCGACCTCGGCGTTCACCTCCAGCAGGCGCTCCGGGTTGGCCTTGAGGGTTCCGACGCCGTGGGGGCTGAGGGTGCTGAGGAGGATGTACGTGGGCACGGGCGGAGACTCCTTGGGCGCCGTCTTCCGGGTGCTCCGAGCCTACCACCCCACCTTCCGCGCACCCGCCCCCTCGCGCGGTCAGCGCGTCCAGGCCCCCAGGTCGCGCCCGATGAGGTCGCCGAGCAGGGCGACGTCGTCGCGGAAGTACGCCCGCAGCCGGTCGGCGAACTCCGGCGAGATCTCCTGGCGGCGCGTCACCTCGCGGTTGGTGCGGCGCACCCGGTCGAGCACGCCGAGGCGCTCGATGCCGGCGACGCGCTTCACGCCCTTCGCCACGGCCACGAGCGGCGCCGGCGGCCGCTGGGTGAACCGGGCGACCGCGGGGCGCTGGTGCACCTTGTTCTCGTTGACCCGCGGGAACTCGGTGCGGCCGTCGTCGGGGACGCCCAGGAACGCGAGCGCCTCGCGGTAGACGGCGCCGGTGTCGGCCTTCAGGTCGTCCATCACCAGCACCTTCACCTGCTCGCGCGGGACGTGCTCGTACACCCGCCGCAGCTGGGCTCCGAGGCTCGCCGCCGCGCCGTACTGGAGGAACGCGGGGACGCGGACGCTGGGCGGCAGGCGCTCCCCGGCGGCGCGGGCCTCCTGCAGGTCCCAGGCCCGCTCGGGGTCGGGCTCGTCCTCGTCGAGCATGTACCGCAGCTGCGAGTGGAGGGACGGGACCAGCTCCACGGGGTTGCGCACCATCACGATCATGCGCGTGGCCGGGTCGAACGCGGCGATGTTGCGCGCCGCGGTGGCGGAGTACAGGTACCAGACCGACGCCTCGCCGACCGCCAGGTGGTCGTCGGTGACGTCGTCGAACAGGCGCAGGTAGTGCTCCTCGGTGCGGTTGCCGGGCGAGTAGTAGTAGTCCCAGTCGTCGCAGAAGTAGTGCGGCTCCTTGGGGCGCGACACGAACACCCGCGGGTGGTCGCGCAGGTACTCGCTCAGGGCGGTGGTCCCGCACTTGGGGGCGCCGAGGATCACGAAGTTCGGGCGGCCGGGCACGACGCGCGAGGTTACACCCTCGGTGATCTACGCCATCCGGGCGGCCGCGATAGCGTGGCGGCCATGTCGACGCGCCGCACCGCGATCCGGCTCCGCGCCCCCGCGATGCCCGGCCGCGTCGCCCCCGCGTACGTGGGGGTCCTCGCCGGCGTGGTGCTGGTGGTGTCGGTGTTCCTGCCCTGGTACGCGACGAACCTGGGCCCGCCGTTCTCGGCGGTCAGCGCCAGCGGCTGGGACGCCACGATCGTCGCCCGCCTGGCGCTCGCCGCCGGCGTCGTGGTGCTGGTGGCGTCGGCGGCGCTGGCGCTGGAGGAGCGCGGCGCGTTGCCGCTGTCGATACAGCAGGGCGACGCGCTCGCCCGCGGCGTCGTCGCGGTGGGCATCCTCGCCACCATCCTGATCGCCGTCCGCTTCGTGTGGATGCCGGATCCCGCGGAGTTCCTCTCCCGCCAGATCGGCCTCTACCTGGCGGGGGCCGCCGCCATCTGCGCGACGCTCGCGGGGCTCGCCCAGGTGGCGACCCGGGAGTAGCGGCTCAGGCCGCGGCCGCCCGCCGCCGATGGGGCGGGTGTGCGGACCTTCCTGCCACCTGAGGATCCCCGCAGCCGCCGCGAGCTCGGCGCCGTCCGCGGCGTCGCCGCCCCCGGCGCCGTCGCGGGCCGCGAACCCGGCCCGCCATCGGACGCCGACCACCGCCTGGTGCGCACCGCGACGATGACGGCCGCAGCCGCCCGCGCCCGCCTGGCGGCGTGGGAGGGCGAGGCGACGTCGCGCCCGATCGCCGCGCCGGCGGGCGTGGCCGCCCGGGAGCGCCGCCGTCCCGACCGGGTCCACCCCGGGGCGATGCGGCTGCAGCGCCTGGCGATCGCGGTCCACGGCGACGCGGCGCAGGTGGCGCACTGGTCGGTCGCAGAGCCGCCCGCCCCCGCGGACGAGCGCGTCTGGCAGCAGACCCTCGCCCGCATCGCCGCGCCCCCCGCCGCGGCGGGCTGGACGGCCTAGGAGACCCTGAAGAAGTCGGCCGCACGTCCGCCGGCTGCAAACCGGCGCGCTTCGGCGTTCGCGTCAATGCCGATGCAACCAGCATCGGCATGGGCCGCGAGCCACCGAATCGCTTGGTTTTCGCTCGGCGGGCCGCACGACCTTTGTTCTTCAGTGGCCTCCTAGGGAGCGGCTCGGGGCAGGTCCGGGAGGGGCTCCGGGTAGCGGGCGTCGTCGGGGTAGCGGTCGAAGCCGTCGCCCAGTCGGCGCCAGTCGGCGAGCCACCGCGCCGCCACCTCACGCCCCTCCTCGCGCAGGGCCTCCAGGTGGCCGCGGCTGCGGTCCAGCTTCGTGGTGTGGTGCAGGCCCCAGGCGGTCTCGCGGGCCATCTTGATCGTGCGCACGTCCACCACCTTGCGGCCCGCGAGCGGGGGGTGCTCGGTGCCGTGGCGGGCGATCCACCGGTTCATGGTGAGGATGTGGTCGAGCTCCTGGTTCAGCGACAGGTTCCCCGCCAGGTCGTTCTCGCGGTCGTGGATCGCGTCGAGGCCGATGTGCGGCGAGCCCGGCTGGAACTCCTGGGGGTTGATGCGGATCACCCAGATCTCGTCGGGCTTCTGATCGGGGTCGTCGCGGTCGAGCAGCTCCCGCACCGGCGGGTTCTGCGAGTAGAGGCCGTCCCAGTAGTGGCCGGTCCGCGTCACGGTGGCGCCCGGCGCGCAGGTGGGGAACGTCATCCCCTCGATCGGCTGGGCCGGGAGCACCTGGGGCAGCGTCCCGGAGGCGGCCACCCCCTCCAGCGTCAGGGGCCGGCGGATGCGCCAGCGGTTGTCGTCCGGGCCGGGCCGCTCGCGGAGCCCCATCTCCCACAGGGTGGCGTCGGTGTCGAACGCCTCGACGTTGCCGCTCAGCACCTCGATGGCGCCCACGACCAGGCGGGGTCCGTCGTCGGCGACCGCGTTCCAGTCCACGTCCCCGAAGTGGGGGGCCAGGTCGGCCAGCAGGGGCGCGAAGCCCAGGTACTCCGGCCGGGCGCCGCTCGCCGCGAGCGCCCGCATCGCCAGGCGCTGGGGCAGCGCGTACGGGCTCCCGGTGGCCACGGGGAAGCCCTTCGAGCGCATCTCCAGGATGGCCGCGGCCACCTGGTTGTGGAGGGTCTCCGTCGGCGTGCGGGCCGCGAACGACGTCCACAGGTGGTCGAGGCGCTCGATCGCGGCGTCCGCCGAGCCGCAGGATGGGTCGGCGTCGTTCGGGG
>DASSBX010000276.1:0-10078 GCA_035698305.1 Miltoncostaeaceae bacterium
GACCGCCTCCACAAGACCGCCAGCCCGGGCGGCGGTGCCACCCGCCTCGCCGACGCCGGCCGCCGGGACGACGACGGGTCGCGGTGGAACTGACGATCATCACCGGCATGTCCGGTGCGGGGAAGAGCCAGGCGATGGGCACCTTCGAGGACGCCGGCTGGTTCTGCGTCGACAACCTCCCCCCCGGCCTGCTGCCGGCCCTCGCCGACCTGGTGCTGCTGGAGGGCTCGCGCGTGGAGCGCGCCGCGGTGGTGTGCGACGTCCGCGGCGGCGTGTGGTTCCGCGACCTCGAGCCGGTGCTCGAGCGCGTGCAGCAGTCCAGCGGGGTGCGCCCGCGGATGGTCTTCCTGGAGGCGTCCGACGAGGCGCTGCTCAACCGGTTCCGCGAGACGCGCCGTCCCCACCCCCTGTCGCCCGGGGGATCGGTGCTCGCAGGCATCGAGCGGGAGCGGACCGAGCTCGCCGACGTGCGCGAGCGCGCCGACGTGGTCATCGACACCACCGGGCTGTCGGTCTGGGACCTGCGCCGGCGGATCTCCGAGGCGCTGATGCCCCCCGACGGGCGACCCCGGATGTACGTGGAGTTCGTCTCGTTCGGCTACAAGCACGGGGTCCCCCGCGACGCCGACCTGCTCTTCGACGTGCGCTTCCTGCGGAACCCCCACTACGTCCCGGAGCTGCGGCCCTTCACCGGGCTCGACGCCCCCGTGGCCGAGTACGTCGCCGCCGCCCCCGGGTTCACCGAGTTCCAGGACCGCCTGGAGGCGCTGCTCGACTTCCTGCTCCCCGCGTACGCGGAGGAGGGCAAGACCAACCTCGTCGTCGGCATCGGCTGCACCGGCGGCCGCCACCGCAGCGTCGCGATCGCCGAGCGGCTGGCCCGCCGCTACGCCCGCGAGATGGACGTGGGCGCCTCCCACCGGCACATCCAGCGCCCCAGTACCCCCCCGGACCCCCCCTCGTGAGGCGGCGGCCCCGGATCGCGGCGCTCGGGGGCGGGACCGGCCTCGCGTCGCTGCTGCGCGGCCTGAAGCGCGAGCCCCTCGACCTCACGGCCATCGTGACGGTCGCCGACGACGGCGGGTCGTCCGGGCGGCTGCGCCGCGAGCTGGGCGTGCTCCCGCCCGGCGACATCCGCAACTGCCTGGTGGCGCTCGCCGACGACGAGTCGCTGCTCGGCACCCTCTTCCAGCACCGCTTCAGCGACGGCGGCCTGTCGGGCCACTCGTTCGGCAACCTCTTCCTCGCCGCCCTCGCCGAGGTGACCGGCAGCTTCGACCTGGCGATACAGGAGTGCTCGCGGGTGCTGAAGATCCGCGGGCGCGTGCTGCCGTCCACGCTCGAGTCGATCAGCCTGTGGGCGGAGCGGATGGCCGGCGGCCCGCCAGTGAACGGCGAGACGGCGATCGGGGAGGGGGACGGGCCGTGCCGCAGGGTGTGGCTCGAGCCCGAGCCGCGGGCACACGGGCCGGCGGTGCAGGCCATCGAGGAGGCCGACCTGGTGCTGCTGGGCCCCGGCAGCCTCTTCACCAGCGTCCTGCCCCACCTCGCGGTGCCCGAGATCGCCCGCGCGGTGGCCGGGGCGCGCGGCCGGCGGGCCTACATCTGCAACGTCATGACCCAGCCGGGGGAGACCGACGGGTTCGACGCCGCGGGGCATCTCGACCGGGTGCTCGACGCGGTCCCCGGCGGGGTGGACATGATCCTGGTCCACGAGGGGCGCCTCGATCCCCACTGGGTCCGCGTCTACGCCGCCAAGGGCCAGCACCCGGTCGCCGCCGACCACCGGCGCCTGGAGGCGATGGGCGTCCGCGTCGTCGCCGCCGACCTCGCCGACCGCGGCCGGATGGTGCGGCACTCGCCGGAGGCGCTCGCGGCGGCGCTCCTGGAGCTGGTCGCCGAGGTCCCCGTGACCTGAATTCCGCAACGTGCGGTAACAGGCGGCGGGAGGACATGCAACGGTTGCCACGAACAGATTCGCGGCCGTAGACTCCACCCCGCGCGACGGGGGCCCGGTCTCCGTCCGCGGTCGTGCCGCCACGTACGTCTTCTTCTCTTCAGGCGGGGCGACCTCCGTACTCGTCAAACAAGGAGTGAACGTTCACATGAGCGCTCGCGCCAAGGCGATCGCCCCGCTCGCGATCGTCATCGGAGTTCTGTCCTTCCTCTGGACAGAGCTCGCCCTGAACTTCTCGTTCCACTGGGTGACCGTCCAGGACGAGCTCGCCGGCCCCGGCCAGCTGGGTCTTCCTGAGAACTTCCACCTGATCCTCCCCACCGCGTTCATCTCGTGGGGGCTCTTCTTCGCCGCCGGTGGCGACAACGCCGCCTTCGGCAAGATCTTCCTCGCCTGCGTGTTCGGCTCGGTGGCCGCGCTGGTCACCATGCCGCTCGCGTTCAAGACGGCTGACGCTCCCGACTTCTGGGGCATCGCCCTCTGGGTCGGCATCTTCGCGTTCATCCTCGTCATGATCCTCGTGGCGGGCGACTGGTACTACGTCGCCGGTACCTTCCCGGCGTTCGCAGCAGTGTTCCTCTGGTGGATCGCGACCGGCCTCGACGGCTGGGTCCCGAACGGTGGCGGCACCGACAACACCGTCGCCGCCCTGGGCGACCCCGCCACCGCCGGCATCGGCGCTGGTGGCGGCCTGCTCTCCACCCCGTGGCCGTGGGTCTGGTTCTCCACGTTCGTGACCCTCGTCTGCGGCTGCATCCTGGGCATCCTGTCCGCCAAGATCACGGCGGCCATCACGCCCAAGCCCAAGGCGGCTGCCGAGGCGGCCTAGGCCCCTCCGCACCACCTGAACGCTGGTCGCGGGGGGGCCGCACGGCCCCCCGGTCGCGTTCCGGGACGCGGACACGCCGCCCCGCTACCGGCGGCACGACCCCCACAGGCCCCGCCCGGCGTCGCGGGCCTCGCGCTCGGCGGCGCGCAGCGCCGGCTGCAGACGGCCGCGCCCGTCGCCGCGGAACACCTCGGCCGCGCCCTGCCGCACCAGCGCGACGTTCACGGTCTCGGCGGCGCCGCCCACCGTGACCTCGGCGAGCAGGCGGCCATACCGGTCCTCGTCGCCCTGGCTCGGGTCGGTCGCCACCGCCACGGCCGCCCCCTCCGGCATGAGCCGCCGCGCGGCCGCCGCCGCCTGCGGCCCCCAGCACTCCACCGGCCGGTCGGGGGTCACGCTCTCGGGCGCGTCCACCCCGAGCAGGCGCACCCGCCGGTCGTCGCCGTCCAGTCGCAGCATCACGGTGTCGCCGTCGACCACCCGCAGCACCCGCGCCTCCGCGGGCGCCGCCGCGGGGGTGCCGCCGTCCCCGCCGCATCCGGCGGCGGCTGCCGCCAGGGCGGCGGCGAGCAGCAGGCATGGGGGTCGCCTCACGCCGCGAAGCCTGCCAGGGGCGGCCTGGTAGATTCGGGGTCGTTTTTCGACCCGGGAGGGAATGGCCGGATGAGCGTACGCGTCGGGATCAACGGGTTTGGCCGCATCGGACGGAACGTGTTCCGTGCCGCGGCGCTGGGCGAGACGGACGTCGAGATCGTCGCCGTCAACGACATCACGGACACCGCGACGCTCGCGTACCTGCTCGAGTACGACTCGACGTTCGGCCGGTACCCGGGCCACGTCCACCCGCACGACGACCACATCCACGTCGACGACGCCGAGGTCCGCGTCTTCGCCGAGAAGGACCCGGCCAAGATCCCGTGGGGCGAGGTGGGCGTCGACGTCGTCATCGAGAGCACCGGCTTCTTCACCGAACGCGACAAGGCCGCCGCCCACCTGCGCGACGGCGTGCAGAAGGTGATCATCTCGGCACCCGCCAAGGGCCCCGACGCCACGATCGTGGTCGGCGTGAACGACGACGCCTACGACCCGGCGCAGCACCACGTCATCTCCAACGCCTCGTGCACCACCAACTGCCTCGCGCCGGTGGTGAAGGTGCTCATGGACCAGTTCGGCGTGGAGCGCGGCGTCATGACCACGTGCCACTCGTACACCGGCGACCAGCGACTCCTGGACGCGCCGCACAAGGACCTGCGCCGCGCCCGCTCCGCCGCAGTCTCGATCATCCCCACCTCCACGGGTGCAGCCCGCGCGATCGGCGAGGTGATCCCCGCGATGAAGGGCAAGCTCGACGGCATCGCCCTGCGCGTGCCCACGCCGAACGGCTCCGTGGTCGATCTCGTGGCCGAGCTGAGCCGCGAGACCACCAGGGAGGAGGTCAACGAGGCCTTCCGCGCCGCCTCCGAGGAGGGCCCGCTCGTCGACATCCTGGGCTACACCGAGGACCCGATCGTGTCGCACGACATCATCGGCGACCCGCGGTCGTCGCTCTTCGACGCCAGCCTCACGATGGTCACCGGCACCACGGTCAAGCTGATCTCCTGGTACGACAACGAGTGGGGCTACTCGTGCCGGTGCGTCGACCTGGCCGAGAAGGTCCTCCCGTCGTAAGGCCGCGCCGGTGAGCAACCTCCTCGGGGTCGACGACCCGGGGGTCGATTGGTCGGGGGCGCGCGTGCTGCTGCGCGCCGACCTCAACGTGCCGCTGGACGGCGGCCGCGTGACCGACGACGCCCGCATCCGCGCCTCCGTCCCGACGATCGAGTACCTGCTGGCGGCCGGCGCGGGGGTGGCGGTGTGCTCCCACCTCGGGCGGCCGAAGGGCGAGCGCGTCCCCGAGCTGTCGCTCGCCCCCGCGGCGGCCCGTCTCGGCGAGCTGCTGGGCCGGGGGGTGGAGCTGCTGCCGGACTGCGTGGGCGACCAGGTCCGCGACCGGGTGTCGTCGCTCGGCGCCGGCGAGCTGGTGATGCTCGAGAACCTCAGGTTCCACGGGGGGGAGGAGAGGAACGACCCGGCGTTCGCCGACCGCCTCGCGCAGGGCTACACCCACTACGTCAACGACGCGTTCGGCGCCGCCCACCGGGCCCACGCCTCCACCGAGGGGGTCGCGCGGCGGCTCCCCGCCCGCGCCGGGATGCTGCTGAAGCGCGAGGTGGAGGTGCTCGAGGGGCTGCTCGCCCGGCCGGGGCACCCGTTCGTCGCGGTGCTCGGCGGCTCGAAGGTCACCGACAAGCTGCCGCTCATCCGCAGCCTGCTGGAGCGCTGCGACCGGGTGCTGATCGGTGGCGCGATGTGCTTCACGTTCCTCGCCGCCCAGGGCGAGCGGGTCGGGAAGTCGCTGCACGAGGGTCCCGACGGCCAGGCGATGGCCCGCGAGCTGATGGATCTGGCGGTGCGCCTCAACTGCGCCCTGCAGCTTCCGGTCGACGTGCTCGTCGCCGACCGGTTCGACGCGGAGGCCGACCTGGAGGTCGTCCCCACCGACGACATCGCCGACGGCTGGATGGGCGTCGACATCGGCCCCAGCACGTCGGCGGCGTACCGCGAGGCGATCGCCGGCGCCGGCACGGTGTTCTGGAACGGCCCGATGGGCGCCTTCGAGATCGCGCCCTTCGCCGACGGCACCAGGGCGGTCGCCGACGCGATGGCCGAGTCGGACGCCACCACCGTCGTCGGCGGCGGCGACTCCGGGGCCGCGGTCGCCCAGTTCGGGCTGACCGACCGCTACACCCACGTCTCCACCGGCGGCGGCGCCGCCCTGGAGATGCTGGAGGGGAAGACCCTGCCCGGTGTCGCGGCCCTCCCGACGGCATGAGCGAGGCCCGGCGCCCGCTCATCGCGGGGAACTGGAAGATGAACAAGACGGGCGTCGAGGCGCGGGAGCACGTCGCGCGCCTGCGGGCCCACCTGGGAGACGGTGAGCTGAGCGCCGACGTGGCCGTCTGCCCGCCGTTCACCGCCATCGAGGCCACGGCGCGCGCCGCCTCCGGCAGTGCCGTCGAGGTGTTGGCCCAGGCCGTGCACGAGGCCGAGAAGGGCGCCCACACCGGCGAGATCTCGGCCGGCATGGTCCTGGCCGCCGGCGCGACCGGCACGATCGTCGGCCACTCGGAGCGCCGCGCCGCCGGCGAGACCGACGAGCAGGTCGCCGCCCGGGTGGCGGCCGCCCTCACGGCGGGCCTGACGGTGATCATGTGCTGCGGCGAGTCGCTCGCGCAGCGCGAGGCGGGCGAGACCGAGGCGTGGCTCACCGCCCAGGTGCGGGCCGGCCTCGCGGGCGTCGCGCCGGACGCCGCCGGCGTCCTGTCGATCGCCTACGAGCCGATCTGGGCGATCGGCACCGGGCGCACCGCCACCCCCGACATCGCACAGGAGGCGTGCGCGCTCGTGCGGGCCGTCGCCGGGGAGCGTCTCGACGACGCCGCGCTGCGGGTGCTCTACGGCGGCAGCGTCACCCCCGAGACCGCCCCCGACCTGCTGCGGCAGCCGGACATCGACGGCGCCCTGGTGGGCGGCGCCAGCCTCGACCCGGACGCGTTCGCCGCGATCGTCGCCGCCGCCTGATGGCCGGCCCGCTCGTCCTGGTCGTCATCGACGGGTTCGGCATCGCGCCCGCCGGGCCCGGAAACGCCGTGAGCCTGGCGCGGACGCCAGCCCTCGACCGCCTTGCCGCCGAGGGGTCGGGGACCCGGATCAACGCGTCCGGGCTCCCGGTGGGCCTGCCGGACGGGCAACAGGGCAACTCCGAGGTGGGGCACCTGAACCTGGGGGCCGGCCGGCGCGTGCCGCAGATGCTGGTGCGGATCGACGAGGCCATCGCCGACGGCTCGCTCGCCCGAAGCCCCGCGCTGCGCGCGGCCCTCGACCGCGGCCGGGAGCGCACGCTGCACCTGCTGAGCCTCGTCGGCCCCGGCGGCGTCCACGCCAGCCAGGCGCACCTGCTGGCGCTCATCCGCATCGCGCGCGACGCAGGGGTCGGGCGGATCGTCGTCCACGCCATGACCGACGGCCGCGACACCCGGCCCGACATGGGGCTGGCCGCCGTGCGCGAGATCGAGGCGGCCGGCGTCACCGTCGGCACCGTGGTGGGCCGCTACTGGGGGATGGACCGCGACCGCCGCTGGGACCGCACCCGCAAGGCGTACGACGCGATCGTCCACGGCACCGGCGTGCACCGTGCGACCGGCGCCGAGGCGGTCCGCGCCTCCTACGAGGCCGGCGTCACCGACGAGTTCATCGAGCCGGCGGTGATCGGCGACGTGGCGGCGACCCGCCTGCGCGACGGCGACGCGCTCATCTACGTGAACTTCCGCCCCGACCGGGCGCGCCAGTTGACGCAGGCGTTCACCGACCCGGCGTTCGACGGCTTCGACCGCGGCCCCGAGCCGCCGATGCCGGCGATGACGACGATGACCCGCTACAAGGCCGAGTTCACGCCGCCCGTGCTGTTCGAGGCGCAGGACGTGCGCCAGGGGCTCGCCGAGGTGGTCGCCGGGCAGGGCCACGCCCAGCTCCACGTGGCCGAGACCGAGAAGTACGCCCACGTCACGTTCTTCTTCAACGGGGGCCGCGAGGAGCCGTTCGACGGCGAGCGCCGGGTGCTGGTGCCGTCGCCGCAGCACGTCCCCACGTACGACCAGGCCCCGGAGATGAGCGCGGGGGGGATCCGCGACGCCGTGGTGGAGGGGGTCTCCGCGGGCCGGGACGAGCTGCTCGTCGTGAACTTCGCGAACGCCGACATGGTCGGCCACACGGGCGTGGTGGAGGCGGCGGTGCGCGGCATCGAGGCGGTCGACGCGTGCATGGCCGACATCCGCGCCGCGGTCGCCGCGGCCGGCGGCCTGCTGTGCGTGACCGCCGACCACGGCAACAGCGAGTTCATGATCGAGCCGGACGGCAGCCCGAACACCGCGCACACCAGCAACCCGGTGCCGCTGTGGATCGACCGCCCGGGCCTGCCGCTGCGCGAGGGCGGCGCGCTCGGCGACGTCGCGCCCACCCTCTGCGGCCTGATGGGCTGGGACCCCGGCCCGTCGATGACGGGGTCGCCGCTCCTCTAGGAGCCCGAGGGGTTGACCGCCCCGACGGGGCGGTGCATCGTCGGGCGCATGGAGGCGTTGGCCCTCCGCCCGGTCGACGCGGTCGCGGTGACGACCCTGGTCGACAACGTCACCGACTCGCTGCTGCCCGACCAGGGCCCGGCGTCCCGCCCCTCCACGGCCGCCGCACCGCGCATCCCGGTGGCGCTGTTCGTCGGCGGCGAGACGGACGACGCGCTGCGTGCCGAGCACGGCTTCTCCGCGCTGGTCACCGTGACCGACGGCGGGCGCGACACCCGCATCCTGTTCGACGCGGGCCGCA
Organism: Miltoncostaeaceae bacterium; assembly: GCA_035698305.1. Taxonomy (GTDB): domain Bacteria; phylum Actinomycetota; class Thermoleophilia; order Miltoncostaeales; family Miltoncostaeaceae; genus Miltoncostaea. Next base: position 8,205 of record DASSBX010000276.1, read on the forward strand.
CGCCGGACGGGCTGGTCGGCAACATGCGGCGCCTCCGCATCGACCCCCGCGACATCGACGCGATCGTCCTGAGCCACGGCCACTGGGACCACGTCACCGGGATGGAGGGCCTCGCCAGGCGCCTCGGCCGGGCGAACCTGCCGGTGCTGATCCACCCCGAGTTCTGGAGCCGCCGCCGGATCGCGTTCCCCGGCGGCCGCGAGCCGTTCGAGTTGCCCACCGCCAGCGCGGCCGCGCTCCGCGGTGCGGGCTTCGAGATCGTGGAGGACCGGCGGCCCTCGTTCCTGCTCGACGGAAGGCTGCTGGTGACGGGGGAGGTCGACCGCACAACGGCGTTCGAGCGGGGCTTCCCCGGCCATGAGGCGCACCGCCCCGGCGGCTGGGAGCCGGACCCGCTGATCCTGGACGACCAGGCGCTGATCGCCCTCGTCCGCGACCGCGGCCTGGTGGTGCTCACCGGGTGCGGGCACGCCGGCATCGTCAACATCCTCCGCCATGCACGAGCCCTGACCGGCGGGGAGCGGATCCACGCCGTGGTCGGGGGCTTCCATCTGACGGGCCGCGCGTTCGAGCCGATCATCGCGCCCACGTGCGAGGCGCTCGCCGGGTTCGCGCCCGATCACCTGGTCCCCGCCCACTGCACCGGGTGGAAGGCCCAGCACGCGATCGCGGCGCGGTTCCCCGACGCGTTCATCCCGAACTGCGTCGGCACCCGCCTCACGTTCGCCGCCGTTCAGCCGCCGAGCGCGGGGAGCCCGTCGATGCTGCGGGCGTTCTTCGACCGGCGGTAGTCCTCGAGGCCCGCCTCGCCCTTCCTGCGGGCCCATCTCACCAGCTGGTCGCGGTCGCGCTCCATCGTCATGCGGGGGACGGCGTAGCCGCACGAGTCGGACACCCGGTCGACGTCGACGCGGATGATCGCCCGCCGGCCCGGGTGGTCCGCGAAGCGGGCGGCGAGCGCGTCGAAGCCGGGGGCGCCCGGCACCAGCACCTCGCCGCGGCCGTGCACGCGCACGATGTTCGGCGGGCCGTCGAACGCGCAGAACATCAGGCAGATGCGGCCGTCATCGCGGAGGTGCGCGATCGTCTCGGCGCCGCTTCCGGTCAGGTCGAGGTACGCCACCTCGAGCGGGCCGAGGATGGCGAACGATCCGGCGAGCCCCTTCGGCGACACGTTCACGTGGCCCTCGCCGCCCGCCGGAGCGGTGCCGACGAAGAACACCGGCTGGGCCAGCATGAACGCCGCGAGGCGCTCCCCGATCTCCGGGTGCTCCTTGCTCACGGCCCGAGCGCGTCATCGACCCGGTCGCGCAGGTCGTCCAGCCGCGTCCGCGCCTCCTTGCGCAGCCGTTCGATCTCGGCGTCGGTGGCGCCGTCATCCCGGGCCTCGCGGATCTCCCGCTCCACCCGCGCGCGGGCAGCCTGGTCGACGGCGTCGCGCGTCCCGTCGCCGCACGCGGCCACGACGAGGACGGCCGCCACGGCGGCGATGGCCAGGACGAGGCGCGACAGCCGCATGACGGGGGTTGTAGCATCGCGCCGCCGGCGGACGCCGGCAGCCAGGGGAGGGCCTCGAAGCATGGAGACCGCGATGACCGAGCGGGCGGCGCAGCCGCTCCGCACCGTCGCGTCCATGCCGGGCGCCCCGCCGCCGACTCTTCGCTGAGAGGGTCGGCCGTACGGGGCGCCCTCCCGGAGGGAGTCCCCCCGTTGTCACCGCACCTCGCGGCGCTCGCGCCGCTCGGATGGTCCCCGTCGCGCCAGGCGGAGCTCGACGCGCTCGGGCGGCCCGCCGCCGTCCCCGCCCGCGTCGGTCGCGTCGACCGCGGCGCGTGCGTCGCCGTCGCCGCCGCCGGCCCGATGCGGGTGGAGGC
>DASSBX010000277.1:0-7715 GCA_035698305.1 Miltoncostaeaceae bacterium
AGATCCCGGCGTGCACGGACTCGGTGGCCTCGACGATCGCGACGTCGCGGCGACGGATCAGGAGCGCGGCGAGGATCACGCCCACCAGCATAAGTCCTGCGCCGATCGCGAACGCCGCCTGGAAGCCCTCCACCACCGCCGACGCCTGGTCGGCCTGCGACGGGCTCGCCCCCGCCGCCGACAACGCGTCGGTGGTCTGCGACGCCGCCACCGTCGACAGGATCGCGAGGCCCAGCGCGCCGCCGATCTGCTGCGACGAGTTGAAGATCCCCGACGCCAGGCCGGCGTCCTCGTCGGCCAGGCCGGTCGTCGCGATCAGCGTCAACGGCACGAACGTGAGGCCGAGCCCGGCGGACATCACCAGGATGCCGGGGAGGACGTCGGCGACGTAGGTGCCGTCCACCGGCGCCCGCGACAGCAGCAGCAGCCCGATGGCGGCGAGGCCCATGCCGGCCATGCCGATCTCCCGCACGCCGACCCGCCCGATGAGTTGCTGGGCGATGCCGGAGAACAGGATGATCCCGGCGGTCAGCGGCAGGAAGGCCAACCCGGTCTGGACCGGGGTGAAGTCCAGCGTGTCCTGCAGGTAGAGCGACGCGAAGTAGAAGACGGAGAACATCCCGCCGGCCACCGCGAGCATCGAGAGGTTCGCCCCCGTGAGGGAACGCACCTTGAAGATGCCCAGGCGGACCAGGGGCGCCGCCGACCGCCGCTCGATCACCACGAACGCCGCCAGGAGGGCGACCGAGGCGAGCGCCAGGCCGATGGTCTGCGCCGACAGCCAGCCGTTCTCCTGCGTACGGACGATCGTGAAGACGAGGAGCGTCAGACCCGCCGTCACGCTGACGGCGCCGGCGACGTCGACCCCGCCGACCGTCGGGATCCTCGACTCGGGGACGAAGCGGAGGGAGAGCAGGACCGACGCGATGCCGACCGGGACGTTCACGTAGAACGCCCACTCCCAGGACAGGTACTCGGTCAGGATGCCGCCGAGCAGCAGCCCGACGGCCGCGCCGCCGACGGCGATGGCGGCCCACACGGCCAGCGCCTTCGCGCGCTCGGCCGTGTCCTTGAAGGTGGTGGTCACGATGGAGAGCGCCGCGGGCGACACCATCGCCGCGCCCAGGCCCTGCAGGGCGCGGGTCGCGATCAGGAACTCGGAGGAGGTCGCGAGGCCGTTCAGCAGCGACGCGACGGTGAAGACCACGACGCCCCACACGAACAGGCGCCGGCGGCCGATGAAGTCGGCGGCCCGGCCGCCGAGCAGCAGGAAGCCGCCGAACGCCAGCGTGTAGGCGTTCACGACCCACTGCAGTGAGCTGGTGGAGAAGCCGAGGTCGGCCTGGATCGAGGGGAGCGCGACGTTCACGACGGTCGCGTCCAGCACGACCATGAACTGCGCGATGCACACCAGCACGAGGACCAGCCAGCGGCGGTCGTGCTCGGTTGTGCTCGGTGAGGGGGCGGTTGACACTGGTGAAACTCCCAACGGACGGGATCAGAACAAGCGGACGATGCAGTCCGGTTTGCAGCCTATGCAAAACGGAGCGTCGAGTCCACTACTTTTTCGCGGTCGCGTTCCGACGGCGTGTGCGAGGCTGCTGTCCGCCGTGCTGAGCCCCTCCGACGCCGCCGTCCGCCTGTACCAAACGACCCTGCGTCCGCTGCTGTTCCAGGCCGACGCGGAGTGGGTCCACGAGATGGCGATGGGCTCGCTTGCGCTCACCGGCCCCGTCGCCGGCCGCGTGCTCGGCCCGCCCGACGGCGGCGGCCGCCTCGCGCAGGACCTGCTCGGCGCGCGGTTCCCCAACCCGGTGGGCCTCGCGGCGGGGTTCGACAAGCGCGCCCGGGCGGTCCCGGCGTGGCCGGCCCTCGGGTTCGGCTTCTCCGAGGTCGGCACCATCACCGCCCACGCGCAGCCCGGCAACCCCCGCCCGCGGATCGTGCGCCTGCCCGCCGACCGGGCGCTGATCAACCGCCTGGGCTTCAACAACGACGGCGCCGCGTCGGCCGCCGCCGTCCTGGGCCGGTGGCGGAGCCAGGGCCTGCTGGGCCGGGCGCCGCTCGGCGTGAACCTCGGCAAGTCGAAGATCACCCCGGCGGAGGAGGCGCCCGCCGACTACGCCCGCTCGCTCGACCTGCTGCACGGCTTCGCCGACTACGTCACCGTCAACGTCAGCTCGCCCAACACCCCCGGGCTGCGCGACCTGCAGGCCACGGGCCCGCTCGGGGCGATCCTGGACGCGATCGACGAGGTGCAGGCGCGCACGGCGCACGGCAGGGCGGGCGCGCCGCGGCCGGTGCTGGTGAAGATCGCCCCCGACCTGGACGGCCACGAGGTCGACGCGGTCGTCGACCTCGCGCTGGAGCGCGGCCTGGCGGGGATGATCGTGGGCAACACGACGCTGTCGCGCGAGGGCCTCTCATCGCCGGAGGCCCTCACCGCCCAGGCCGGCGGGCTCTCGGGGGCGCCGCTGCGCGACCGCGCCACGGCCCTGGTGGAGCGCGTCGCCCGCCGCGCCGGGGGGCGTCTGGTGGTGATCGGGGTGGGCGGCGTGTTCACCGCCGACGACGCGTGGGACAAACTCGCCGCGGGCGCGTCGCTGGTGCAGGTCTACACCGGCTTCGTGTACGGCGGGCCGGGCACGGCGCGGGCGATCGCGGGGGGCCTCCTGGCCCGGATGGACCGCGAGGGCGTGGGCCACGTGTCCGAGGTCGTCGGGAGCGCCCTCCGCCCGCCCCGGTAGTCTCCGCAGGCCGCACCCACCGCGACCCCACCGAGGGCGCCCCTGCTCGAGCTCAGCGATCTGGCCGTCGTCCTGGTGACGTTGGTGATCGCGAGCGTCCTCGCCGGGCGGCTCCGCCTGTCGGCGATCCCGGTCTTCATCGTCGCGGGGATCCTGCTGGGACCGTCTCCCGGCTTCCCGACGATCATCGAGCCGTCCGAGGGGATCGACCTGCTCGCGCGGCTCGGGATCGTGCTGCTGCTGTTCTTCCTGGGGCTGGAGTTCTCGCTCGACCGGATCATGGCCGCGCGCAACATGGTGCTGGTGGGCGGCGTGGTCGATCTGATCGTGAACGGCGGGCTCGGCCTGGTGATCGGCATCGCCCTGCTCGGGCCCGGGCCCGAGGCGGTGCTCCTCGCCGGGCTCATCTACATCTCGAGCAGCGGCATCATCTCGCGGGCGCTCTTCGACCTGCGCCGCCTGGCCGACGACGAGACCGACCTGGTGCTCGGCGTCCTGGTGTTCGAGGACCTCGCGATCGCCCTGTTCCTGGGGGTCGCGGCGGCGCTGGCGGGCGGGGAGTCGGTGGGCGGCTTCGAGATCGCCGGCACCGCCTTCATCGCCCTCGCGTTCGTGTTGGTGTCGCTGCTGATCGGGCGGTGGGCGCACCACGCGATCGACCGCATCGCGCCGCGCCTCGACCGCGAGCAGCTGCTGCTGCTCGCCCTGGCGCTCGCGGTGGGGGGCGGGGCGCTGGGGGAGGCCGCAGGCCTCTCCGAGGCGGTCGGCGCGCTGCTGGCCGGCATCCTGCTCTCGGGCTCCGAGATCCGCGACCAGATCGAGCAGCAGCTGCTCGGGCTGCGCGACTTCGCCGCCGCGATCTTCTTCTTCGCGTTCGGCCTGCAGATCGACCTGGGCGCCGGCGGGGAGGTCGCGGTGTGGCTGCTCGTGGCGGTCCCGATCGCGGTCGGGGGAAAGCTGGTCGGGGGCTTCATCGCCGGCCGCGTCACCGGCTTCACCCGGCGTCAGAGCGTCAACGTGGCGGCGGCGCTCGTGGCGCGCGGCGAGTTCACGATCATCCTCGCGGGCCTGGCGGCGGGCGGCGTGGCCCTCGAGGCAGACTTCCGCGACCTGGTGGGCCCGTTCGCTGGACTCTTCGTCCTGGCGACCGCGGTCGCCGGGGTGGTATTGATGAGGGAGTCGCGGCGTATCGGGCGCATAGCCTTCCCTTCGCGCGCCGCCCGGAGATGATGGAGGGATGATGCTCGAGGTCCGCGAGACCCGGCTTCCCGGTGTCGGCACGAAGTTCACGTTGCGGACCTCCCGGGGCGAGAGGGTCTCGTCTGTGGTGCACCTCAACGGGATGCGCGAGATCTACCACTGGCGCGACGAGGACGAGGAGCCCCACGTGCTCACCCTCAACGACGAGGAGGCGCGTCAGCTCGGTGCGATCATCGGCGGGGTGGTGTACCGGCCGCAGCTCGTCGAGGACCTCGAGGTGGCCCTCAAGGACCTCGTGATGGAGTGGATCGAGCTGCCGCCGACCAGCCCCCTGGTGGGGCTGACCGTCGCGACCTGCCGCATCCGCTCCACGACCGGCGCCACGATCGTGGCGATCCTGCGCGAGTCCGGCTCGCTGGCGACGCCGCACCCGGACGAGGTGCTCCGCGCCGACGACACGATGGTGGTGATCGGACGCCCCGAGAGCTTCGACGAGATCCGCCGCCTGGTGGCGGAGGGCCCGGACCCGGACTGAGCCTGGATCCGTCGTATCTCGCGGCGCGGATGCGCGAAATCGCACGCGTCATGCGGGATTCGGCGCGACCCCCAGGGGTCACCCTGCCGGTGCGACGCCGAATCCCGCCTGACGCGGCGCTTTCACGCCCCGCATCCACGATCTCCGACGGACCCAGGCCGATCGGACCCGGAACGTCTCCCCGGACGGCGCGGCCGTGAGGCGGCGCGGGCCGGGATCGCTGCGCGGCACCCTCGCGGGCCTGGTCGTGGCCCTCGCCGTGGTGCTCGCGGTGCTGATCGTCGTGGCGATCCTCGGGATGATCACGACCGCCCGCGACTACCGCGACGGCGCCCAGAACGCGCTGGCGCGGCAGGACGCGGCGAACGCGCTGCTCATCGACCTGCTGAGCGCCCAGAGCGCCAACCGCGCGTACATCCTGCTGGCGCAGGGCCCCGACCTGCGCCAGTACACGAACGCCCGCGACCGCTATCCCGACGAGCTCGACCGCCTGCGCGCCGTGCTCGGCGACTCGGAGGAGCTGAACCGGTCCGCCGACGCCGTGGACCGCACCGCCAACCTCTGGTTCGCCGAGGCGGTGGAGCTCATCCGGCTGCGCCGCCAGGGCAACGCCGAGGAGGCGCGCCGCCGCATCAACCAGGGGCTCTCGGAGAACCGCTTCAACGCGTTCCGGGCGGAGCACACCCGGCTGCTGGCCGAGATCGACGACGTGCGCGTGGCGTCCCTGGCCGACAGCGACCGCCGCCGCCGCCTCACGTTCTACGCGATCGTCGCGGCGGCCCTGCTGACGCTGCTGATGGTGGTCATCACCAGCCGGCAGCTGTGGCGGCGCGTCGGCGGCCCGGTGGCGCTGCTGTCACAGGGCGTCGGGCGCGTCACCCGCGGCCGCCTGAGCGACCCGATCCCGGCGAGCGACGACGCCGTCCGCGAGCTGGCGGAGCTGATGGAGGGGTTCAACCTGATGCAGCGGGAGGTGCGCCAGGAGCGCGACGCCGTCGCCGCCGCCGCCCGCCGCGAGGCCGCCCAGCGCACCGAGCGCGACCTGTGGGAGACGGTCCAGAACGGGCTGCTGCCGGCGCGGCTGCCCTCGGTGCGGGGCCTGAAGCTCGCCGCCCGCTACCGCCCCGCCGAGCGCGCCCTGCTGGTGGGCGGCGACTTCTACGACGCGATGGCGCTCCCCGACGGGCGCCTCGCGGTGATGGTGGGGGACATGGCGGGGCACGGGGCCTCCGCGGCCGCGCAGGCCGCGGGGCTGCGCTTCGGGTGGCGCACCCTCGTCGCGGTGAACGCGAACCCCGCGACGGTGCTGGCCGGGCTGAACGCCCAGATGGCCGACCCCGACGGCCGCGCCGAGGGCCTGTTCGCCTCGATCCTCTACATGCTCGTCGAGCCGACCGGCGCGATGGCGTTCGCCCCCGCAGGGCACCCGCCGCCGATCCTGCTGACCGCCGACGAGTGCCGCGCGCTGGAGCCCGGCGTCGCCGGCCCCCTGCTGGGGGTGTTCGACGAGGCGGAGTGGCCGGTCACGCACGCGGAGCTCCCCCCGGGGGGGACGCTGGTGCTCTACACCGACGGCCTCATCGAGGCCCGCCGTGGCGCCGACACGTTCGGCACCGAGCGCGCGTGCGAGGTGCTCGCCGCCGAACGCCGCTCGGCGCTCGAGCAGCGGGTGGCGCGGCTCATCGCGGCGGCCCGCCGCCATGAGGACCAGCGCCTGCGCGATGACGTGGTGATCGTGGCGGTGGAGCGCCCAGTCCCGTTACCCTGGGTACCGTCGGCGTCTCCCGCGAGGGGGGCGGAGGAGGACGGTGTCGTCGGATTGACGGCGCCGGCGATCGGGAACCCGCGGGCATGACCACTGATCGACAGAACGACGGACTGCCGCAGGAGGTGGAGTCGCTCGTGGGCGACGCCTCCGAGGGCGACTGCGTCAACCAGAGCCAGCTCGCCGAGGTGCTCGAGTCGCTCGGGTCCGACGACGAGGACGTCGCCCAGGTCTACGGCGCCCTGCGCGACCGCGGCATCGACGTCACCGACGACTGCGGCCGCCTGGAGATCCCCCAGACCCGCGTCGCCAACGGCGACCTCGCCGAGCAGACCACCGACGCGATGGCCCTCTACCTCCGGGAGCTGCGGCGGCACCCGCTGCTGACGCCCGACGAGGAGGTGGAGCTGGCGAAGCGCGTCGAGCTGGGCGACAAGGAGGCGCGCGACCGCATGATCAACTCCAACCTCCGCCTCGTCGTGTCGATCGCCCGCCGCTACCAGGGCGGCTCGCTGAGCCTGCTCGACCTGATCCAGGAGGGCACCCTGGGGCTCATCCGCGCGGTCGAGAAGTTCGACTGGCGGCGCGGCTTCCGGTTCTCCACGTACGCGACCCTCTGGATCCAGCAGGCCATCCAGCGCGGCCTGGCCAACACGGAGCGCACGATCCGCCTGCCGGTGCACGTGGTGGAGCACCAGCAGCGCGTGTCCAGGGCGGAGCGGGAGCTGCTGGCCTCGCTGGGCCGCGACCCCACCGACGCCGAGATCGCCGAGCGCAGCCGGCTCACCGAGGACCGGGTCGCGGTGGTGCGGGAGCTGCCGCGCACGATCGCCAGCCTCGACCGGCCGGTCGGCGAGGACGGCGACGCCACCCTGGGGGACCTGATGGCCGCCGACACGCCGGAGCCGACCGCCGACCTGGAGCTCAACCTGCGGCACGAGGCCCTGGAGCAGGCGCTCGCCGACCTGCCGGCGCGCGAGGCGCTGGTGCTGCGCCGCCGGTTCGGCCTGGGCGACGACGAGCCGCGCACCCTCGCGCAGGTGGGCGAGGAGATCGGCGTCACCCGCGAGCGGGTCCGTCAGATCGAGCGCGACGCCCTGCGCCACCTGGCCGAGCAGCGGGAGCTGTCGGCCGCGCTGGGCGAGGCCGCCTAACCCGCTCCGCCGCGCCCCAAACCGGGGCGGTCACGCGGGGACGGGTGCCGCGTAGGCCGCGGCACTCCGGGTACGCCACACCAGGCCGCGCCAGCGCGGCGTGTGAGCGACATGGAAGGAGTGCCCCATGGGCCAGGAACGAGGAGGGGTGGCCGTGCGGCCGGCCGGGGCACCGCTGGTGCCCGCGGAGCGCCCGTCGTGGGCCCCCGCGGACGGCGGCGGCGGCGCCACCGGCGAGGTCGCGCAGCAGGCGCGCGAGGCGGGCCGCGAGGCGGTCGTCGAGGCGCGAGACGTGGCCGGCCAGGTCGCGAGCG
>DASSBX010000278.1:0-18179 GCA_035698305.1 Miltoncostaeaceae bacterium
GGCGGGCCGCACGGCCCGCCGCCAGCTCGGCCCAGTCGCGGGGGTTGGCGATGTCGGCGGCGCGGGCGCCCGCCCGGCGGGCGGTGAGGACGCCGGAGCGGATGTAGTCGAGGGCCTCCTCCGAGTGGGCGTCGGCCCCGATCGTGAGCTTCGCGCCGGCCGCGAGGGCGCGCCGGGCCATCGCGCCGTCCAGGTCGAGGCGGCGGGGCTGGCCGTTCACCTCCAGGTACGTGCCGGTGCGGGCAGCGGCCTCGGCGACGCGCCCGATGTCGACCGCCGCGTGGCCGCGGCGGCCCATCATCCGCCCGGTGGGGTGGCCGATCGTGTCGACGAGCGGGCTCTCGACCGCGGCCAGCACGCGGGCGGTGATCGTCTCCGCCGGCTGCGCCAGGGCCGAGTGGAGGCTCGCGGTGACCCAGTCGAACCCGGCGAGCAGGTCGTCGTCGAAGTCGATACGGCCGTCGGCCAGGATGTCGACCTCGGTGGCGCGGAGCACGGCGATGTCGTCGTGGCGGGCGTCGACCTCGCGGATCTCGTCCCACTGGCGGTGCACGCGGTCGCGGTCGAGGCCTCCGGCCATCGCGAGGCTCTGGGAGTGGTCGCTGATCGCCAGGTAGCGGTGGCCGCGGCGGCGGGCCGCCTCGACCATGTCCGCGACGCTCAGGGTGCCGTCGCTCCAGGTGGTGTGGGAGTGCAGCTCGCCTCGCAGGTCCTCCCGGGTCACGAGCTCCGGCAGCAGTCCCTGGGCGGCGGCCTCGAGCTCGCCGGAGTCCTCGCGCAGCTCGGGCGGGATCCACTGCAGCCCGAGGGCGGCGTACACGTCCGCCTCGTCGGCGTGGGTGGCGGTGCCCTCGGGACCGGCGATCCCGTGCTGCGACATGGAGAGGCCCCGCCGGACGGCCATCTCGCGCAGGCGGACGTTGTGCGCGGCCGACCCCGTGGCGTGCTGCAACAGGTTCCCGAACGACGCGGGCGGGACCACGAGCACCTCGGCGCGCAGGCCGGAGTGCGTGCGGACGGCGGCGGCGGCGGCGCCGCCGGACAGCACCCGCAGCACGGACGGCAGGTCGGGGAGCGCCGCGAGCAGGGCGGCGGGGTCGTCGGCGGTGGCGACGATGTCGACGTCGTGCGCCGTCTCGCGCCCGCGGCGCAGGCTGCCGGCGATCTCCACTCGCGCGCCGGGGACGGCGGCGCGTAGCTCGTCGCGCAGCGCCTCGGCCACCGGGAGGGCGCGCCCGAGCGGGAAGCGGCCCTCGTCGGGGTCGGGCTCCGTCGCCTTCTGGAGGCCCTCGGCGATGCGCTGCCGCGTCCCCGGGCCGATGCCGGCGACGCCGGAGAGGCGGTCCTCCGCGAGGGCGGCGGCGAGGTCGTCGACGCTCGTGATGCCGAGCGCGGAGTGGAGGGCGGCGGCGCGCTTGGGTCCGATGCCGTCGATCCGCGCGACGGCGGCGAGGCCCGCCGGAGTGCGCTCCGTCGCCTTGCGGAGGGCCGAGATCTCGCCGGTCTCGACGAGCTCGACGATCTTCGACTGGAGGGTGGCGCCGATGTCGGCGAGCTCCACCGCCCGGCCCTGAACCGCGAGCTCCGCCACCGACTCGTTGCTGGCGCGCACCCGGGCGGCGCCGCGGCGGTACGCGAGGACGCGGTGGCGTACGGCGCCCTCGATCTCCAGCAGATCGCCGAGCAGCTGCAGGCGGTCGGCGATCTCGGCGTTGGTGGGCGGCTCCCCGGCCATCCCGGGGAGTCTAGGACGCGGGGGCGGTCAGGCCTCCGGGGCGGCCTGCGCGGCGGTGCGCAGCGACGCGGCGATCTGCGTGGCCGTGTCGGGGTCGGCGACCCGGCGCAGGCGCTCGGCGAGGTCGAACGCCACGTCCAGGTGGCCGCCCTCGCCGCCCAGGTCGGGGGCGTCGTAGTCGACCGGGCTCTCGAGCAGTCGTGCCGCCAGCAGGAGCGCGATCCGGTCGTCATGTGCCATGGGGGGAAGCATCGACCGGTTCCGTGAGCGTCCGTGTGCCAGGCCGTGAGCGTTCCGTAAAGGACTGGCCGATCCCGCGGGGAAATGTTGGCCGAAGTTGCGATCCGCCACGGCGACCCGCGCCGGGGCGGTCCGTCGGCCGGCCGCTGCTAGATTCCCGCGGGGTTCTCCGGAGGTCTCCATGCAGGTTCTGGGCTCACGACGAGGGGGGCTCATCACCCTCGCCATCGCCGCCGTGGCCATGGTCGCCGCGGTCGCTTTCGCCGTCTGGCAGCTCATCGAGCGGCCGTCGGTGACCCAGCCGCTGCCGGGCCCCGACAGCTCCATCTCCGACCCGACGCCCCGGATCGCCTTCACGGTGCCGTCCCAGGAGCGCCTGGGCGACCTGCGCGTGACGCTGGACGGCCGGGACGTGACGTCACGGGTCCGCGGCGCCGGGGGGCGGGCGGTGCTGACCCCGGGCGCGAAGCTCCGCGACGGCGATCACCGCGTCCAGGTGCGGTTCTCGACCGGCAACGTGTTCGCGCGGACGGTCACGCGCGACTGGACGTTCACGGTGGACACGTCGGCACCGGAGCTGGCGGTCGCGACGCCGGCGAAGGGGGCGCTCGTCCCCCGCGCGAGGGCGGTCGTCTCCGGCACCGCCGAGGCGGGCACGGTCGTCGCGATCGCCGCCGGCGAGCGGACGGCGACGACGCGGGCCGACGCGAAGGGGGCCTGGCGGGTGGTGGCCAAGCTCCCGGAGGGCCGGGTGACGGCGACCGTCACCGCGACGGACGCCGCCGGCAACGCGACGGTGCGCCGCCGCGCGCTGACGGTGGATACGACGGCGCCGGACCTGGCGCTGTCGGAGCCCGCGGCCGGCGAGAAGATCACCTCGACCGACGCCCCCACCGTCTACGGCAACCTGCCGAAGGACGACCCGCGCCACCTCACGTTCACCGCCGCCGTCAACGGGAAGCGCGTGTCCACGATGGCGGGCGCCGACGCCGTGACGCCGGAGGACGTGGCCGCGAGCTACGGCGACGTCGCCTCCACCCCCATCCCGCTCCAGGTGGACGGCCACCGGTTCGCGATGGCGGTCGGCACCCTGCCGCAGGGCCGCAACACGATCACCGTGAAGGTGCGGGACCGCGCCGGCAACGCGACCAAGGCGACCCGCGTGGTGGTGGTCGACAGCACCGACGAGTTCGGGACCGTCGACATCGGCCGCGGCGCCCGCGGCGCGGACGTGAAGGACCTGCAGCAGCGGCTGCGCGAGGCGAAGGTGTACCCCAAGAAGGCGAAGCTGACCGGCGTCGCGGACCCGACGACGATGAAGTCGATCGCGCGCTACCAGAAGCGCTTCGACCTGCCGAAGACCGGGATCGTCGACGGGCGCACGCGCCAGGCGATGGTGGGGCGGCTGGTGGTGAACCTGAGCCAGCGCAAGGTGCGCCTGATCCGCCACGGGCGGGTGATCCGCACGTATCCGATCGCCATCGGCCAGCCGGCGTACCCGACGCCGACGGGCGAGTACGAGATCAACGACAAGCAGAAGGACCCGGTGTGGTACCCGCCGGACTCCCCGTGGGCGGCGGAGCTCTCGTCGATCCCGGCGGGGCCGGGCAACCCGCTTGGGACGCGGTGGATCGGGACCACCGCGCCGGCCATCGGCCTGCACGGGACCTACGCCGACTCCTCGGTGGGGCAGGCCGCCAGCCACGGCTGCATGCGGATGCACATCCCCGACGTCGAGGCGCTGTACGACCAGGTCACCGTCGGCATGAAGATCTCGATCCGCCCGTGAGCGACGGCGGCTCCCTCGTGCCCGTGACGGGCGCCGACTGGGACGCCCGCGTGCTGGGGGCCGGCGAGCCGGTGCTCGTCGACTTCTGGGCGCCGTGGTGCGTGCCGTGCAAGAAGTTGGAGCCGGCCCTCGAGGACCTGGCGGAGCGCCACCGAGGGCGCCTGACCGTCGCGACGCTGAACGTGGACGAGGAGCCGGCGTGCGCGGGGCGCTACGACGTGCTGTCGCTCCCCACCCTGGTGCTGTTCGCCGGCGGCGAGCCGGTCGCCCGGCTCACCGGGGCCGTGAAGCCCAAGAAGATCGAGGCGGCCGTGGCCGCCCACCTCCCGACCACCGACTGACGAGGACGACATTGGCCGCCATCTACTTCTCGCTCGGCAACGTGCAGCCGTTCGCCGACATGAAGGCCGAGCGCCCCGAGGAGGGCGTGACGATCGTGACCGGGGACGGCAAGGTCGTGGGCCTGCGACTGGACGAGCCGCGCCAGGTCCTGGACCTGCCGGCGATCATCGAGCGGCACGGCCTCGACGCGGACCGCGTGTGGAGCCGCCTGCGCGCCGACGACGACGTGATGCTCGGCGCCCGCGCCGCCACCTGGGGCGGCGGCGGGGCCTAGATCGCCGCGCGGCGCAACCGACTCCCGGACGCCGCACCCGTGAATTCCCGGCAGGTCGATGCGAGCGCAGCGAGCCGGGAGCCCCGCTCAAGAGGGCTCCCTACCTGCCGGGATCAGGGACTTCGGTCGATCCTGATCGCGAGGGGCTCGCCGTCGACCACGTGCTCCTCGTGGCGGATCCCCGCGAACGGGGCTCCGTGCGAGATGCTGGTCCGGGTCGCGAGCGTCTCGGCGGCGATCTCGGCGTGGTGGGCCTCGGCGGCCTCCCGGACGAGGCCGGACCCGTCGAGGTGCAGCACGATGCGCTCCTCCACCCGCAGCCCGGCGTTGCGCCGGGCGGATTGCACGGCGTGGATGATCTCGCGCGCCAGGCCCTCGAGCCGCAGGTCGGGGGTGATCTCGGTGGCGAGTCCCACCGCCAGGCGGGCGTCCTGGCCCACCGCATAGCCCTCCGTGGGGCGCGCCTCGCGGAGGAGGTCGGCGGCCTCCAGCCGCTCGACGGCGCCGTCCACCTGGATCGTGACGCTCTCGCCGGCGTCGATCGCCCGGGCCGTCTCGGCCGGCGCCAGCGCGGCGACGGCCTGCGCCACCTCGGGCATGCGCTTGCCGAAGCGGGGCCCCAGGCTGCGGTAGTTGGGCTTCAGGGTCACGTCCACCAGCTCGCCCGGATCGGTGACGAAGCGGACGCGGCGCACGTTGAGCTCCTCGGCGACCAGGTCCACCAGGCTCCCCACCTCCGAGGCGATGGCCGGCGGGCACGCGACCACCGCCTCGGCGAGCGGCTGGCGCACCTTCAGCTTCGCCTCGGCGCGGGCGCCGCGCCCGACGGTCACCGCCTGACGGGAGCTGGCCATCGCCGCCTCGAGCGACGGCGAGTGGCGGCCCTTCGACCGGGGCCAGTCGGCCAGGTGCACGCTCTCGGGCGCCTCGGGGTCGTGCGCGGCGACGAGCGTGCCCCACATCTCCTCCGCCACGAAGGGGCAGAACGGCGCGACCAGCAGGGCGATGGTCGACAGGCACTCGTGGAGGGTGTGGAACGCCGCGACGGCGTCGCCGCGGCCGCCGGCGTCGCCGTCCCCGCCGCCGCGGCCGCCCCAGAAGCGGCGGCGCCCGGTGCGCACGTACCAGTTGCTCAGGTCGTCGACGAGCTCCTCCAGCAGGCGCCCGGCCCCGGTGGCGTCGAAGTGCTCGAGCCGCTCGGTCACGCCGTCCACGGTCCCGTCGAGCCGCGACAGGATCCAGCGGTCGATCGGCCGGAGGTCGTCCGGCTCGGGCGGCGGTCCGCCGGGCCTCCATCCGTCGGGCAGCGACGCATAGGTGACGAGGAACGCGTGGGTGTTCCACATCGTCAGCAGGAAGCGCCGCATCGCCTCGTCGACCGCCTCCAGGCTGAAGCGGAACGACTCCCACGGGCTCTGCGCCGTGAGCAGGTACCAGCGGAACGCGTCGGCGCCCTGGCGGCCCAGGACCGTCCACGGGTCGATGACGTTGCCCTTGCTCTTGCTCATCTTCTGGCCCTCGGCGTCCAGGATGAGCCCCAGGCAGACGACGTTGCGGTAGGCGGGGCCGTCGAACAGGAGGGTGCTCTCGGCCAGCAGCGAGTAGAACCAGCCCCGGGTCTGGTCGAGCGCCTCGCAGATGTAGTCGGCGGGCACCTTCCCCGTCAGGTCGCCCCCCGTCGCGAACGGGTGGTGATCCTGCGCGAACGGCATCGCCCCGCTGTCGTACCAGACGTCGATGACCTCGGGCTCGCGGCGCATCTCCCCGCCGCACGGGCACGTGAGCGCCACGTCGTCCACGAACGGCCGGTGCGGGTCGAACGGCTCCGCGAGCGGCGCGGTGGCCCGCTCGGCCAGCTCGGCGAACGACCCGATCGCGTCGACGGTCCCGCACCCGCCGCAGCGCCACAGGGGCAGCGGGGTGCCCCAGTACCGGTCGCGCGAGATCGCCCAGTCGACGTTGCCCTCCAGCCATCTGCCGAAGCGCCCGTCGCGCACCCGCTCCGGATGCCAGCCGATCTCCCGGTTGATCTCGAGCATCCGGTCCTTCACCGCGGTGGTGCGGACGTACCAGGAGGGCTTGGCGTAGTAGAGGAGCGGGGTGCCGCAGCGCCAGCAGTGCGGGTAGGCGTGGCGGTACACCTCGGAGCGCAGCAGCAGGCCCCGGGCGTCGAGGTCGGCGATCAGGTCGGGGTCGGCCTCCTTCACCGCGCGGCCCGCGAAGGCGCCCACCGCGTCGGTGAACCGCCCGTCGGGGCCGACGGGGTTGGGGGCGTCCAGGCCGTGGTGGCGCGCGGTCGCCATGTCGTCCTCGCCGAAGGCCGGCGCGATGTGGACGATCCCGGTGCCGTCGCCGGTGGTCACGAACGGCGCGTCGACGACCCGGTGCGCGCCCTCGATGTACGGGAACGGCGGCTCGTACTCGCGCCCCACCAGCTCGGAGGCGGGGAACGTGCGGACCGGCCGGGCGCCCTCGCCGAGCACCTGCACGACGAGCGGCTCGGCCAGGATCAGCGTCTCGTCGCCCACCTCGACCGCCGCGTACGTCACGTCGGGGGCGACCGCCGCCGCCTGGTTCGACGGCAGCGTCCACGGGGTGGTGGTCCACACCAGCAGCGAGGCGTCCTCGTCGCGCAGGCGGAACCGCACGAACACCGAGGGGTCGTCGACGTCCTCGTAGCCCTGGGCCACCTCGTGGCTGGACAGCGCCGTCCCGCAGCGCGGGCAGTACGGGACCACCTTGTCGCTCTGGTACAGCTGCCCCAGCCGGTGCAGCTCCGCGAGGCTCCACCACACGCTCTCCACGTAGGTGGCGTCCATCGTGCGGTAGGCGCGGTCGGTGTCGATCCAGAAGCCGATCCGCTCGGTCAGGCGCTCCCACTCGTCCAGATAGGTGAGCACCGACTCGCGGCACAGCGCGTTGAACTCGGCGATGCCGTACGCCTCGATCTCCGGCTTGCCCGAGATGCCGAGGCGCTTCTCCACCTCGATCTCCACCGGCAGGCCGTGGCAGTCCCAGCCGCCGCGGCGGTCGACGAACCGCCCGCGCATGGTCTGGAACCGGGGGAAGATGTCCTTGAACACGCGCGACAGCACGTGGTGCGACCCGGGTCGCCCGTTCGCGGTGGGCGGGCCCTCGTAGAACACCCACGGCGCCGCGCCGGCCCGGCGCTCGAGCGACCGCGCGAACACGTCGCGCTCGCGCCAGAACGCGAGGACGCGCTCCTCCATCTCCCCCCAGGCGCCGGCCGGGGGGACGGACCGCCATCCGCCGCCGCTCATGCCGCCAGGATGCGCCCTGCGCGCAGCCGTTCGCGCACCTCGTCGAAGTCCTCGAACGGGAGGAACGGGACGCCCGCGGCCGTCAGGTCGCGCGCCAGGTGGGCGCGCGCGAAGACCAGGTCGGCCGTCTTGGCGACGCAGAGGTCGGAGATGCCGTCGCCGATGAGGATCACCGTCTCGCCCCGGTGGCGCCCGCGCAGGTCGTGGCGCTTGCAGCGCCGCCCGCAGACGCCGCACGCCTCGCCGCGGTCGGACCACACGATCTCCGCGCCGTCGGCGGTGAACACGGCGTCGTGGCTCACCACCTCGATGTCGTCGTGTCCCATCCCGGCCAGCACGTCGCGGATCACCGAGCGGAAGCCGGACGAGAAGACGATGAGCCGGTGGCCCTGCGCGGCGGCCCACTCCACCAGGCGGCTGAAGCCGGGGCGCAGGCCGGCGTCGCGGCGCACCACGTCGCGCACCTGCTCCGGCGTGGCGCGCACGGTGGCGAACTCCTCCTGCATCGCCTGCTCCAGGGTGACCTCGCCCGCCCGCAGGCGGGGCTCGATGGCCGCCCAGAGCCCACGTGTGCCGAACTCCTCGACGATGACGTGGAGCGTGTCCCGCTCGGTGATCGTGCCGTCGAAATCACAGGCGATGAGCAGGCGATCCACCCTTCGAGGCTACCAGGCCCCCTCCGGCGACGCGGGGGCATACGATCGCCCTCGATGAGCGCCCCACGGCCGATCCTGATCCACGGCGCCGGCGGGGGGCACCGCGTGTGGGAGCCCCTCGCGACGCGGCTCGCGGGGGCGGTCGCGCTGGAGCTCCCCGGCCACCCGGACGGCGACGCCCTCGACGACGTCGGCGACATCGCCCGGGCAATCGCCGAGGCGCTCGCGCGGATCCCCCCGCCGCGCGCCCTGGTGGGCCACTCCCTGGGCGGCGCCGCCGCGCTGGAGGTGGCCCGCACCCGGCCGGAGCTGGTCGACGGGCTGGTGGTGGTCGCGAGCGGCGCCCGCCTGCCCGTGCCGGGCCACGCGATGGCCCGCGTCCGCGACGACTTCGCCGCCGAGCGGGACCGTCTGCTGGCGGGCTTCGCGGCGGATCCCGCCGGCGCCGCCGTCCGCGCGGCGCGCGACGCCATCGACGCGTGCGGCCCGGACGTGCTGGAGGCCGACTACGCGGCGTGCCGCTCGGTCGACCTCCGGGGCGGCCTCGACGGCGTGCGCGTCCCGGTCCTGGTCGTGGTGGGCGCCGACGACCCGCTGACCCCGCCCTGGATGTCGGAGGAGCTCGCCCGGGAGCTGCCGCAGGCCCACATGGTCGTGATCCCCGGCGCCCGGCACCTCCCGATGGCCGACGTCCCCGCAACCCTCTCCGCCCTGGTGGCCGCGTACCTCGCGCGGCTGGAGCTGACCCTGACGGACGCATGAGCGGGCCCGTCGCCCTGATCGTGAACCCGAGGGCCACCAAGGCGTCCCCGCGATTGCGCGAGCGGGTGGCGCGCGCCCTCGCCCCGCACGGCCTGGAGTGGTCGCTGGTGACGGAGGCCCCGGGGGACGCCGCCCGGCTCGCGCTGCGGGTCGCCGGGGAGGGCGCCGCGACGGTGGTCACCGTGGGCGGCGACGGCACCGTGGCCGACGTCGCCGGGGCGCTGGCCGGCGGCCCCGTGGTGCTGGCGCCCCTCCCCGGGGGCAACGCGAACGTGTTCGCCCGCGCCCTCGGCTGGCCGGCGTCGGTGGACGACGCCATCGCGGTGCTGACCCGCGCGATGGAGCGCCCGCGGGTGCGGGAGGCGTCGCTCGGGCTGCTCCACGCCGACGGCGAGCCGCGCGTGTTCGCCATCAACTGCGGCGTGGGCCTCGACGCCGCCACCGTGGAGTGGATCGAGGCCCGGCCCCGCACCAAGCGCCGCCTGCGGCACGCCGGGTTCGTCCTGGGCGCAGCGGTGGCGGCCGTCCGCAGCCGTCGCCTGCCGCGGCTGACGGTGGAGGTGGCGGGCGCGGGCGGCGCGGAGGCCGGCCCGGGGGCCGTGGCGGTGCTCGTGGCGTGCGGGACCCCCTACACCTACCTGGGGCGGCGCCCCCTCGACCTGGCCCCCGGCGCGGCCTTCGACGGGCACCTGGCCTGGGTCGCCATCACCCGCGCGCGGCCCCACGAGCTCGGCCGCCTGGCCGCGCTCGCCCTGCGCGGGCGCGAGCTGCCCCTGGACGGCCCCGCCCTGAGGGGCGGGCGGGCGCCCGCGGGGCTGGTGATCCGCTCCCCGGAGCCGGCCCCGCTGCAGGCCGACGGGGAGCCCCTCGGCCGCCACCGCGAGGTGCGTGTGACGCCCGGCCCCGTGCTGCGGGTGGTCGATCCCCGCCCGTCCCCGCGGCTCAACTCGGACGGGGACCGGACGATCTGATCCAGGCGGGACAGGATGTCCCGCCAGTTCGCCACCGCCGAGCAAGGAGGCTCGCCCATGACCCAGGGACCCGATCCCCGGGCCGCGTTGCGGGGGTTCATGGCCCTCGTCCTGGACATGGTCCGCGTGGATCCCGATCGCCGGCCGAGCGCCGAGATGCAGCGCTGGCACCGCGAGCTCGCAGCCTCGGTGGGCGTGCTCCCCGAGCACCCCTCCACCAACCGCGAGCTGCTCGACGGCGCGCTGCGCCTGTCGCAGATCCTCGACGGCGGCCCGGTCGCCTCGGAGGTGGTCGCGGCCGACGCCGCGCGCGCGCTCGGCTGATCGACGGGCGGGCCCCGCGCCGCGGGGCCCGCTAGCGTTCCCGCCATGAGCCTCGCCGGACGCCGCTACGCCGTCCTCGTCGCCGAGGGCGTGGAGGACCTGGAGTTCTGGGTCACCGTCATGCGCATCCAGGAGGAGGGCGCCACCGTGGTCGCCGTCGGGTCGGACACCGACGAGCACCGGGGCAAGCACGGCCTGACCGTGCGGGCCGAGGCGACGGCCGCGGCGGTGGGCGCCGAGACCCTCGACGGCCTGGTGATCCCCGGCGGGTGGGCGCCCGACAAGATGCGCCGCGACCCCGCCATCCTGGACCTGGTGCGCGGCGTCCACGAGCGGGGCTTGCCGATCGGCATCATCTGCCACGGCGGCAGCGTCGCGATCTCGGCCGGCATCGTCGGCGCCAGGGCCACCGGCTCGCTCGGCATCAAGGACGACCTGGTGAACGTCGGCGCCGAATGGGTCGACGAGCCCGCCTTCCGCGACGGCAACCTGGTGTGGGGCCGCGTCGTCGCCGACATCCCCGATTTCTGCCGGGAGCTGGTCGCGCTGCTGCGGGAGCGGGCGGGGTCCTAGCGGGCCGGGGCGCTCACGCGTCCCCGCGCAGGAACAGGCGGTACGCCGGGTTGCCCGTCTCCTCCGAGTGGGGGTAGCCGAGCGTGGCGAGGAACCCGCGGAACGCGGCGGTGTCGTCCGGCGGGACCTGGATCCCCACCAGGATGCGACCGTAGTCGGCGCCCTCGTTGCGGTAGTGGAACAGCGAGATGTTCCAGTCCGGGCTCATCGCCGAGAGGAACCGCAGCAGCGCCCCGGGGCGCTCCGGGAACTCGAAGCGGTACAGCAGCTCGTCGCCCGCGCGCGCCGACCGCCCGCCCACCATGTGACGCAGGTGCTGCTTGGCCAGGTCGTCGTCGGTGAGGTCGAGCGTGGGGAAGCCCTCGTCCCGCAAGCGCCCGGCGATCCGGGCCGCGTCGTCGCGCCCCTCCACCTGCACCCCCACGAACAGGTGCGCCCGCTCGCCGTCGGCGATGCGGTAGTTGAACTCCGTGACGCCGTGCCCGTCGAGGGTCGCGCAGAAGCGCCGGAACGAGCCGCGCTCCTCCGGGACGGTGACCGCGAACACCGCCTCGCGGGCCTCGCCCACCTCGGCCCGCTCGGCCACGAACCGCAGCCGGTCGAAGTTCATGTTCGCGCCGCACGCCACCGCGACCAATGTCGCGTCCGCCCGCCCCTCGCGGGCGGCCCAGGCCTTCAGGCCCGCAACGCCGAGCGCCCCGGCGGGCTCCAGGATGCTGCGGGTGTCCTCGAACACGTCCTTGATCGCCGCGCACACGGCGTCGGCATCGACCCGGATCACCTCGTCCACCAGCTCGCGGCAGAGCCGGAACGTCTCGCGCCCCACCTCCCGCACCGCGGTGCCGTCGGAGAACAACCCGACGTCGCGCAGCGCCACCCGCCGTCCCGCCTCGAGCGACCGGGCCATCGCGTCGGAGTCCTCCGTCTGGACCCCGACGACCCGCACCTCGGGGCGCACCGCCTTGACGTAGGCGGCGATCCCGGCGGCCAGGCCGCCGCCGCCGATCGCCACGAAGATCGCGTCGATGGGCCCCGGCCCCTGGCGCAGGATCTCCATCCCGATGGTCCCCTGGCCCGCGATCACGTCGGGGTCGTCGAACGGATGCACGAACACGAGGTCGCGCTCGGCGGCGATCGTGTCGGCGTGCGCCTTGGCGTCGCTGTAGGAGTCGCCCTCCAGCACCACCTCCACCCGGTCGCCGCCGAGGGTCCGCACCGCGTCGACCTTCACGCGGGGCGTGGTGACCGGCATCACGATCACGGCGTCGCACCCGAGGCGCGCGGCCGACAGCGCCACGCCCTGCGCGTGGTTGCCGGCCGACGCGGCGATGACGCCGCGCGCCAGCTCCCCGGGGCCCAGCGCCGACATGCGGTTGTAGGCGCCCCGCACCTTGAACGAGAACCCGGGCTGGGCGTCCTCGCGCTTCAGGAGCACGGTGCAGCCCGTCCGGGCGGACAGGCCGGGCGCCCGCGTGAGCTCGGTCTCCCGCGCCACGTCGTAGACGCGGGCGGTCAGGATCGCGCGGAGGTAGTCCGCCGGCGCCCGCCCGCCCACGCTCAGCGCGGCGCCCGGAGCCTAGGAGGAGGCCGGCGGGGCGCCGCCGTTGGCGGCGGCGTCGCCGCCGCGGCCCGCCGCCATCGCGGTCGGGTCGCCCGCGGCGACCTCGCGATACGCCCCGATCCTGCGGTAGCGCTCGCGGCGCAGGCGGTTGCGGTCGGCGGGGGACACGGCGCGCAGGTCGCGCACCGCCCGCGCCAGGTAGTTGCCGAGCAGCCGCGCCGCCTCGTCGTGGTCGCGGTGGGCGCCGCCGCCGGGCTCGGGGACCACCACGTCGGCGATGCCCCACCGGTAGCAGTTCGCCGCCGTCGGCTGGAACGCCGACGCCGCGTCCTTCGCGCGCGCCGCGTCGCGCCACAGGATGGCGGCGCCGCCCTCCGGCGAGATGACCGAGTACGTCGCGTGCTCGAGCATCATCACGCGGTCGGCCACCCCCAGCGCCAGCGCGCCCCCGGAGGAGCCCTCGCCGATGACCACCGCGATCGACGGCACCCGCAGCCGCAGCATCGTCTGCATGCTCCGCGCGATCGCGCCGCCCTGGCCGCGCTCCTCGGCCGACGCCCCCGGGTACGCGCCCGGCGTGTCGATGAGCGTGATCACCGGCATGTCGAGCTTGTCGGCCAGCGCCATCACCCGCATGCCCTTGCGGTAGCCCTCCGGCCCGGGCATGCCGAAGTTGCGGTAGGTGCGGTCGTTGGTGTCGCGGCCCTTCTGGTGGCCGATGACCGCCACCGGGCCGAACGCCCCGCGGCCGATGCCCGCCACGATCGCGGCGTCGTCGCCGTACAGCCGGTCGCCGTGGAGCTCCTCCCACTGCGGGAACAGCCGGGCGACGTAGTCGAGGGGGTACGGGCGGTCCTGGTGGCGGGCGAGCTGGACGGTCTCCCAGATCGCCGACGCGCTCTCGTGGCCGGCCTGCCCTCCCAGGCGGGTGGCGAGGCGGCGCACGAAGCGCCCGCCGCGGCGGGCGGCGACGCTCATCGGGGCGGCTCCTCGTCGTCGGGCTTCATGACCTTCTGGACGATCCGGCGGGCCTGGTCCGGCAGGTTCCGAGCGGCGGCGGCGGCGCGCTCCGCGTTCTGCTGCGCCCACGTGACGGCGGGCGCCGGGCCGAGCCCGCTGGGGCGGTCGACGATCGCGAGGACCGTGCCGATCCGGGCCGCCAGCTCCCGGCGGTCGACCACGTCGTCCACCTGGCCGTTGGTGAGCTGGGTCTCGGCCCGGCCGAACTCCGGCGGCAGCTTCTCCCGCGTGGTCTGCTCGATCACCCGGGGGCCGGAGAACGAGATGAGCGCCCCCGGCTCGGCGTAGGTGACGTCGCCGATCGACGCGAAGGACGCCCAGACGCCGCCCGTGGTGGGGTGCACCAGCACCACGATGACCGGCAGCTGGGCGTCGTTCATCAGCTCGAAGGCCACGATGGTCTTGGCCATCTGCATCAGGGCGATCACGCCCTCCTGCATGCGCGCGCCGCCCGACGCGGTGACGCAGACCAGCGGCAGGCCCCGCTCGACGCAGCGGTCGGCGGCGCGGGCGAGCTTCTCGCCCACCACCGAGCCCATGCTGCCGCCCAGGAAGCTGAAGTCCATGATCGCGGCGACGCAGCGGTGCCCGCGGATGTCGATCTCGGCGCACACCAGGGCCTCGGTGCCGCCGGCGGCCTCGGCGCGCTCCACCCGGTCGGGGTAGGGCTGGAGGTCGACGAACTGCAGCGGGTCGCTGGCGCGGAGCTCCGGCCACAGCTCCTGCCACGGCGCGCCCTCGGACAGCTGGTCGAGGCGCTCCCGGGCCCCCACCGCGAAGTGGTGGCCGCACGACAGGCACACGCCCATGTTCAGGCGCAGCTCGTCGGCGCGCCAGTGACTCTGACACCGGGGACACGACCGCTGGTCGGTGGGCAGCTTGCGGGGCGCCGGCGCGTCGGGCCGCTTGCGCAGCAGCTTGTCGACCGAGACCGTGATGGGGTGCTTCGACACTCGGCCCCCGATTATGTCAGGGGGTCGGCGTCGCGGCCGATCCCCGGTCCGCCAGCCACCGCTCCACGCTCTCCTTGTATGCCGGCACCAGCACCGCGGGGGCGCGGTGGTCGACCACGAGCCGCTCCGCCTCGTCCGGGTCGTGGCCGCGCAGGCGCAGAATCGCGTAGGCCACCATCGCCGACCGGCGCCGCCCCTGCTGGCAGTGCACCAGGACGCCGGCAGCCGGGTCCTCCTCGAGCGCCCGGGCGCCGAACTCCGCCGCCGGCGCCCACACCGCGGCCGGCTGCGCACGCCCGTGGTCCCACATCGGCGCGGCCATCACACGGTCGGCGCCGAACACCTGGCGCTCCGCCCACAGGTCCCCGGAGATCCGCGTCTGCAGCTCCGCGCGGCAGTTGACGACGTGGGTGACCCCGAGATCCGGCAGCCGCGAGACGGCGTCGCCCACCGGGATGGCGCCCACCGCCACCCGCTCGCCGCCGAGCCAGTGGAAGCCCTTCAGGCCGCGCCGCGGACCGTAGATCCGCGTCGCCGCCCGGTTCAGGCGGGCCCGCCACCCGGGGAGGCGTCCCGGCGGGGCGGCTACCGGTCCCCCAGGCGGCCGAGCACCAGGATCGCGTTGTGGCCGCCGAAGCCGAAGGCGTTCGACACCGCCACGCGGATGTCGGCGTCGCGGGCGACGTTGGCGACGTGGTCGACCCCGGCGCACTCCGGGTCCAGGTCGTGGAGGTTGATGGTCGGCGGGATGCGCCCCTCCTTCACCGCCAGCGCCGTCAGCGCGCCCTCCACCCCGCCGGCCGCGCCCAGGCAGTGGCCGTGCATCGACTTGGTGGACGACACCGGGGTCCGCGCCGCCACGTCCTCCCCCAGCGCGAGCTTGAGCGCCCGGACCTCGCTGGAGTCGCCGACCGGCGTGGAGGTGGCGTGGGCGTTGACGTAGTCGACCTCCTCCGGCGCCACCCCCGCCTCGCGCAGGGCCATCGTGACGGCAGCCGCGGGGGCCCGCCCGGTGGGGTCCGGCTCGGTGAGGTGGTGGGCGTCGCCGGTCAGGCCGTAGCCGAGGACCTCGCAGAGGGGCTCGGCCCCGCGGGCCTCGGCGTGCTCCAGCGCCTCGAGCACCAGCACCGCGCCCGCCTCGCCCATCACGAAGCCGTCGCGGCCCCGGTCGAACGGGCGGCTGGCGCCCTCCGGGTCGTCGTTGCGGGTGGAGAGCGCGCGCATCGCGTTGAACGCCCCGATGCCCACCCGCGTGACGCTCGCCTCGGCGCCGCCCGCCAGCATCGCGTCGGCCCGCCCCGTGCGGATCATCTCCGTCGCGTCGCCCAGGGCATGGTTGCCCGACGCGCAGGCCGTGGAGATCGTGGACAGCGGCCCCTGGAGCCCCAGCTCCATCGAGACCTGGGCCGCCGCCATGTTGGCGATCACCATCGGGATGAACAGCGGCGACAGACGGTCCGGCCCCTTCTCCGCGACGCTCGTCACCTGCTGGACGAACGTCTCGAGGCCGCCGATCCCGCTGCCCACCAGCGCGCCGACGCGCGGCGCGACCGAGCCGTCGATCACCAGGCCCGCGTCCTCCAGCGCCAGGCGGCCCGACGCCACCGCCAGCTGGGCGAAGCGGTCCATCCGCCGGGCCACCCGCTTGTCCATGAAGTCGGCGGGGTCGAAGCCGCGCACCTGGCACGCGATGGTGGTCCGCGTGTCGACGGGCTCGAACGAGGCGATCGGCGCGGCCCCGCTGCGGCCCGCGAGCGCCGCCCTCCAGTTCTCGTCCCGCCCGATCCCCAGCGACGTCACCAGCCCGATGCCGGTGACCACGACGCGCCGGCGCCCCCCGGCGGCGCGGTCCCCGTTGGTGCGCTCGCTCACGACATCGCCAATCCGCCGTCGACCGACAGCACCGCCCCGGTCACGAAGCCGGCTGCCGGCGAGCACAGGAACGCCACCGCGTCGGCCACGTCCTCGGGATCGCCGAGCCGCCCGAGCGGCGTCTGCGCCAGCAGGACGTCGCGCTGGGCGTCGGAGAGGGCCGCGGTCATGTCGGTGGCGATGTAGCCGGGCGCGACGGCGTTCACCCGCACGCCGCGGGCGCCGGCCTCCCGCGCGAGGGCCCGCACCATCCCGATCATCCCCGCCTTCGCGGCCGCGTAGTTCGCCTGGCCGGGGTTGCCGATCAGGCCCACGATGGACGACACCGCCACGATCGACCCGGCGCGGCGGCGGAGCATGCCGCGCAGCGCCGGGCGGGCCGTGTAGAAGGCGCCGGAGAGGTTGGTGTCGATCACGGCCGACCAGTCGGCGTCGCTCATCCGCACGGCCAGGCCGTCGCGGGTGATCCCGGCGTTCAGCACGAGCACGTCGAGCGGCCCCAGCGCCTCCTCGGCGGCCGCGACCATCGCCGCGGCCTGCGCCTCGTCGGCCACGTCCGCCCGGTGGACCGAGGCCGCCCGGCCCGCCGACTCCACGTCCTTCGCGGTCGCCGCCGCGCCGTCGGCGTCGGCCGCGTACCCCACGGCGACGTCGAAGCCGTCGCGCGCGAGGGCGCGGGCGCACGCCGCGCCGATGCCGCGGCTGGCGCCGGTGACGAGCGCGAGCTTGCCGAAAAAGGGCTTCGAATCAGTCATCGGAGCCGCGTGTAGCGGCTAGCGGCTGGCGACCAAAGACAGCGCCGCGCCGTTTTCCTTGTCCGCGAGGTCGGTAAGGGTCGTCGGATAAGCGCCCGTGAAGCAGGCATCGCACCGCTGCGGCAGCGTGTCGTTCCGCTCCTCGCCGAGCGCGCGGTAGAGCCCCTCGATCGAGATGAACGCCAGGCTGTCGGCGTTGATGTAATCGCGCATCTGCTCGACGCTCATCTGGGCCGCGAGCAGCTTCGCCCGCTCGGGCGTATCGACTCCGTAGAAGCAGCTGTGCTTGGTCGGCGGCGAGGCGATCCGCATGTGCACCTCGCGCGCGCCGGCGTCGCGCATCATCTGCACCAGCTTGACCGATGTCGTGCCGCGGACGATCGAATCGTCGACCAGGACGATGCTCTTGCCGTGGACCAGCGCCGAATTGGCGTTGTGCTTAAGCTTGACGCCGAGGTGGCGGACTTCCTGGCTCGGCTGGATGAACGTCCGGCCGACATAGTGCGAGCGGATGATGCCGAGCTCGAAGGGAATGCCAGACGCCTGGCTGAAGCCAAGCGCGGCGGGAACGCCGCTGTCGGGGACCGGAACCACATAATCGGCCTCGACCGGCGCTTCGCGCGACAGTTCGGCGCCGATATTCTTGCGGACTTCGTAGACCGACTGGCCTTCGGCGATCGAATCCGGCCGCGAGAAATAGACGTGCTCGAAAATGCACGGGCGCGGCGCGACCTTCTCGAACGGGCGGAAGGAACGGATCCCGCTGTCGTTGACCAGGATCAGCTCGCCGGGCTCGACATCCCGCACGAAGCTGGCGCCGATCACGTCGAGCGCGACCGTCTCGCTGGCGAAGATGGTCGCCTCGCCGAGCTTGCCCATGACCAGCGGCCGGATGCCGAGCGGGTCGCGGCAGGCGATCAGCCCCTGCGGCGTCAGGACCAGCAGCGAATAGGCGCCCTCAACCTGCTTTAGGGCGTCGGTCAGCCGGTCGAGCGTGTTGGTGAAATGCGAGGTCGCGACCAGGTGGATCACCACCTCGGTGTCGCTGGTCGACTGGAAGATCGAGCCGCG
>DASSBX010000279.1:0-2659 GCA_035698305.1 Miltoncostaeaceae bacterium
GGTGAGCGCGACGGCGTGCAGTACCACTTCCTCGGACACGAGGAGTTCGAGCGCCGGGCCGCCGCAGGGGAGTTCCTCGAGCACGTGGTCTACGCGGGCAACCGCTACGGCACCCTGCGCTCGGAGGTCGACCGCATCCAGTCCGCCGGCCGCTCGCCGGTCGTCGAGATCGAGCTGGCCGGCGCGCGGGCCGTGCGCCGCGCCATCCCCGACGCGGTGTCGATCTTCATCATGCCGCCGTCGCTCGAGGAGCTCGCGAACCGGCTGGAGCACCGCGGCACCGACAGCGAGGGCGAGATCGCGGCCCGCCTGCGCACGAGCCGCGTCGAGCTCGAGGCGCTCGACGAGTTCGACCACCGGGTGGTCAACGGGGATCTGGCGAAGGCCACCGAGGAGTTCGACGCGCTCGTCGCCCGCGTCACCGGAGCGGCGGCCGCGCGTGGCTGAGATCCTGCTGGGGGTCTCGGGCGGCATCGCCGCCTACAAGTCGGTGGACGTCCTGCGGATCCTCCAGCGCGGCGGCCACGGCGTCACCGTGATCATGACCGCGTCGGCCCGCCGCTTCGTGGGCCCCGCCACCTTCGCCGCCCTCTCCGGCCGCCCGGTCGGCATCCGCCTGTTCGGCCCCGAGGACCGCGCCGGCTACGACCACCTCGAGCTCGCCCGCGGCCACGACCTGATGCTGGTGTGCCCGGCGTCGGCGAACACGATCGCCCGGATGGCCGCCGGACTCGGCGACGGCCTGCTCGGCTCCGTGCACCTCGCGTTCGACGGCCCGGTGCTGATCGCGCCGGCCATGAACACCCGCATGTGGCTCCACCCCGCCACCGCCGCCAACCTCGCGACGCTGCGCGGCCGGGGCGTCGGCGTGGTCGAGCCGGCCTCCGGGCTGCTCGCCGACGGCGAGGTGGGCGTCGGCCGCCTCGCCGAGCCGGCCGACATCGCCGCCGCCGCCGAGGCGCGGCTCGCGCGGGCGGGGTCGCTCGCCGGGCGGCGGGTGCTCGTGAGCGCCGGCGGCACGCGCGAGCCGATCGACCCGGTCCGGTACGTCGGCAACCGCTCCAGCGGGCGGATGGGGTGGGCGGTCGCCGAGGAGGCCCGCCGGCGCGGCGCGCGGGTGACCGTCCTCGCCGCCAACGTCGACCTGCCGCGCCACCCGGACGTGCGCTACGTCGAGGCGCCCACCGCCGCCGACCTGCACGCCGCCGCCCTCGACGCCTTCCCGTCCTGCGACGTGCTGGTGATGGCCGCGGCGGTCGCCGACTTCCGGCCCGGCGAGGCGCTGGCCGGCAAGATCGACAAGTCGGCGGGGGGCGGCCTGCATCTCGACCTCGAGCCGACCGCCGACATCCTCACCGACCTCGCCGGCCGCAAGCAGCGGCAGGTGGTGGTCGGGTTCGCCGCCGAGCACGGCGAGGCCGGCCTGGCGCGCGCCCGCGACAAGCGCGTGCGCAAGCGCCTGGACCTGATCGTGCACAACGACGTCTCGGTCGACGGCATCGGCTTCGGCTCCGCCGAGAACGAGATCACGATCATCGGGCCGGAGGGCGAGGAGACGCTCCCCCGCATGAGCAAGGAGGCCTGCGCCGGCCGCATCCTCGACGCGGTGGCGCCGCTCCTGCCGTAGGACCGGACGGGGGGTTCCGGCGGCGCCGGATGCACTACCCTCGACCCCTTGACCGCCACGCTGGCCACCCCGCCGCTGCGGGACGACGAGCTCCTCCCGGCCGCCGCGCTCGCGAGCGCCCTGGTCGACGCGTGCGCCGCCGCCGTGCGGGCGCCGCGCGAGAGCCTGGAGGCGTGCGTGATCGCCCTGCTCTCCGGCGGCCACGTGATGATCGAGGACGTCCCCGGGGTGGGGAAGACGGTGCTGGCGAAGAGCCTGGCGCGGGCCGCCGGCTGCGACTTCTCGCGGCTGCAGTGCACCGCCGACCTGCTGCCGTCGGACGTCACCGGCATCACCGTGTGGGACCAGAACGCCGCGCGGTTCGTGTTCCGGCCCGGCCCCGTCTTCGCGAACCTGGTGCTGGTCGACGAGATCAACCGGGCGTCGCCGAAGACCCAGTCGGCGCTGCTCGAGTGCATGGAGGAGGGGCAGGTGACGGTCGATGGCGACACGCGCCTGCTGCCCGCGCCCTTCATGATCATCGCCACCCAGAACCCGGTGGAGTACGAGGGCACGTTCCCGCTGCCGGAGGCCCAGCTCGACCGGTTCGCCGTGCGGGTGACCATCGGCTACCCGCCCGCCGCCGACGAGGCGCAGATGCTGCTCGACGTCGCCGCCTCCGACCCGCTCGACGCCGTCGCCCCCGTCGCCGACGAGGCCGGCGTCGTGGCGGCCCGCGCGGTGGTGGAGCGCGTCCACGCCGACCCCGCCCTCGCCCGCTACGTCGTCGGGCTGGTCTCCGCCACCCGCCGCGACGGGCGCGCCCAGCTGGGCGGCAGCCCCAGGGCCGGCCTCGCGCTGCTGCGCGCCGCCAAGGCCCGCGCGCTGCTCGAGCGGCGCGGCCACGCCCTGCCCGAGGACGTCCGGGCGCTCGCGCCGACCGTCCTGCCCCACCGGATCATCCTCACGCCCGATGCGCGCGCCCGGGGCGCGAGCGCCGCGGACCTCGTGCGGGACGCGCTCGCCGCGGTGCCCGTCCCGCTGTGAGCTCGG
>DASSBX010000280.1:0-5381 GCA_035698305.1 Miltoncostaeaceae bacterium
CCCCCGCGAGCTGCAGGTGCTGCGTCGCCTCGCCACCGGCGAGAGCAACAAGGAGATCGGTGCCCGGCTCGGCGTCAGCCGCCGCACGGTCGACCGCCACGTGGGCAACCTCTACGCCAAGCTGCGCGTCTCCTCGCGAGCCGCCGCGACGGCCTGGGCCTACGAGCACGAGCTGCTCTGACCGCGGCATGTGGGTCGGATGACCCATCCGCCGCCGCGGCCGCGGATGGGTGCTCCGGCCGATGCGCGGCCGCCGGCCGCCGGGGGACGCTCCCGGGGACGGTGACGCGACGAGGAGGCGGCGCGATGGCCACGACCGGCACGATCACGATGGCGCGGGGGGTCCTGGACGCGGTCCACCGCCTGGCGCCGGCCATCGCCGCGCGCGCCGGCGAGACGGAGGCGGCCCGCCGGGTACCGCCCGACCTGCTGGACGACCTGCGGGCCGCCGGCGTCTTCCGCATGCTGCGCCCGCCGTCGTACGGCGGCATGGG
Organism: Miltoncostaeaceae bacterium; assembly: GCA_035698305.1. Lineage (GTDB taxonomy): Bacteria > Actinomycetota > Thermoleophilia > Miltoncostaeales > Miltoncostaeaceae > Miltoncostaea. Next base: position 495 of record DASSBX010000280.1, read on the forward strand.
CGCCGACCTCCTCGAGGCGATGGACGTCTTCGAGGCCCTCTCCCGCGCGGACGCGTCGGTGGGGTGGACCTGCATGATCGGGGCGGGCTCGTGGCGCGACATCGCCGGCCTGCCGCGCGCCGGGTTCGACGAGATCTTCGCGGACGCGCCCGACGCGATCACCGCCGGCGTCTTCAACCCGACCGGCGCGATCGCCGCCGACGGCGACGCGTACCGGGTCACCGGCCGCTGGAGCTTCGCGAGCGGCTGCGAGCACGCCGACTGGCTCTACGGGAACTGCGTCGAGGGCATCGACGACGGCGTCCCCCGCCTGCGGATCGCGGCCTTCGCGCCCGACCAGGTGACGATCGAGGACACGTGGAACGTCTCGGGCCTCTGCGGGACGGGCAGCCACCACTTCCGCGTGGACGCGGCACGGGTGCCCGCCGCCCGCACGACCGCCCCGTTGACCGACCCGCCGTGCCTCGACGTCCCGTTCGTGCGCGTGCCGCCGCCGAGCCTGTTCGCGCTCGCGATCGCCGCCGTGGCCCTCGGGATCGCCCGGGGCGCCCTGGACGACCTGGTCGCGCTCGCCCCCGACAAGGTGCCGCTGCTCGACCACCGGCCGCTCGCCGCGAACCCGACGTTCCAGCTGGCCCTCGCCACCGCCGACACCGACCTCGCCGCGGCCCGGGCCCTCGTGAGGGAGACCGCCGGGGCCGCGTGGGAGACGGCGGTGGAGGCGGGCGAGCCCACCCCGCACGCCACCGCGCGGACGCGCGCCGCGGCCGTCTGGGCCGTCGAGCGGGCGGCGGACGTGGTCCGGGCCGCCCACCGCGCCGCCGGCGGCGGCGCGATCCACCTGTCCTCGCCGATCGGACGGCGGCTGCGGGACGTGACCGCCCTGGGCCAGCACTTCCTGGTGCGGCAGGACACGCTGACCACCGCGGGGGCCCTCCTCGCCGGCCAGGCGATCGACGTGCCGGTGTTCTGACCGGCGTCCGATCGGCCGGGGCGATCGTTCGGCACGGTCCCCCGGGGGGCCGTGCCGGGACCCGGCGGGCGAGCGCCCGCCGGTAACATCGCGGGGTGACCACGACCTCCGGGGCGGCCCCGCGGGCCGCAGGGCTCGGGCTCGTGCCCGCCCTGCTGTCGTTCGTGCGGTTCTCGCACACCATCTTCGCGCTGCCGTTCGCCCTGGCCGCGGCGGTGCTCGCGCAGATGGAGATCCCGCCCGCCGCCACGCTCGGGTGGATCCTGCTCGCGATGGTCGGGGCGCGGTCGCTCGCGATGGCGCTCAACCGGATCATCGACGCCGACATCGACGCCGCCAACCCGCGCACCGCCTCCCGGGAGCTGCCGTCCGGGCGGCTCGCGATGGGGCAGGTGGCCGCGTTCAGCGCCGTCAGCCTCGCCGTCCTGCTGATCGCGGTGTCGCAGCTGCCGGAGGAGACGTGGGTGCTGTGGCCCGTCCCCGTCGCCGCGTTCGTGCTGTACCCGCTCGCCAAGCGGGTCACGTGGATGTGCCACCTGGCGCTCGGCCTGACCATCGGCATCGCGCCGATGGGCGCGTGGCTCGCCGTGACCGGCGGGCTCGAGGCCGCCCCCATCCTGCTGGGCCTGGCCGTCGCCTGCTGGATCGCCGGCTTCGACATCATCTACGCCCTCCTCGACATCGACTTCGACCGCGCCCACGACATCCGGTCGGTGCCCGCGCGGTTCGGGGAGGCCACGGCGCTGTGGTTCACGAAGGGCCTGCACCTGGCCGCGATCGCCCTCCTGGTGGCGGCCGGCGTCGCCGCCGGCGCGGGCGCCTGGTACATGACCGGCGTCGCGGTGTGCGCGGCCGTGCTCGTCTACGAGAACGCGATCGTGCGGCCCGGCGACACCACCCGCATCCAGGTGGCGTTCGCCCAGTCCAACGGCGTCCTGTCGATGGTGTTCCTCGCGTTCACGCTCGCGGAGGTGACGCTGTAGCGGAGCGCGAGCTGGTCCGCGCCCGCGGGCTGGTGCGGCGGTTCGGCGAGCGCCGCGCCGTCGACCGGGTCGACGTGGACCTCCGGGCGGGCGAGTGCCTGGCCGTGCTGGGCCCGAACGGCGCCGGCAAGAGCACCCTGCTCCGCATGGTCGCCACGCTGCTGCGGCCCGACGCGGGCGAGATCGTCGTCTGCGGCGCCCCCCTGCCCGACAAGGCCGGCGCCGCGCGTCGCGCCATCGGCTACCTCGGTCACGACCCCTTGATCTACCTCGACCTCACCGCGCGCCAGAACCTGGAGCTCTACGCCGACCTCTACGGCCTCGACGACCCGCGCGACCGGGTGGACGCCGCCCTCGACCGGGTCGGCCTGCTCGCCCGCTCGTTCGACGCGGCGCGGACGTTCAGCCGCGGCATGGCCCAGCGGCTCGGCCTGGCCCGGGCGCTGCTGCATGACCCCCGGCTGCTGCTGCTCGACGAGCCGTACGCCGGCCTCGACGCCGCGGGGGCCCGGCTGCTGGACGGCGTGCTGGCCGACCTCGGCCCCGACCGCGCCGCGATGATGGTCACCCACGAGGTGGAGCGCGGCGTCCGCCTGGCCGGCCGCGTCCTGGTGCTGCGCGCCGGCCGCCCCGTCCTGGCGGAGGCCACGGCCGAGACCGACGGCGCCGCCTTCCGCGCCCGCTACGAGGAGCTGGTCGCGTGAGCCCGTCGTGGCCCCGCCAGCTTCGCGCCCTGCTGCTGAAGGACCTGCGGCTGGAGCTGCGCACGCGCGACACGATCGTCGCGATGCTGCTGTTCTCCGTCGTGGCGATGATGATCTTCCAGTTCGCCGTCGGCAGCCGCGGCGACGACCTGACCGAGGTGGCCGGCGGCATCCTCTGGGCCACGCTCGCGCTGACCGCCGTGCTCGGGGTGGGCCGCTCGTGGGTGCCGGAGCGCGAGCAGCGGGTGCTGGACGGCATCCTGGTGGCCCCCGTCTCGCGCCTGGTGCTGCTCGTGTCGAAGGTGGGGGCGATCTACGCCTACCTGCTCGTGGTGGAGGTCATCGCCGTGCCCCTCGCCGCCCTCTTCTTCATCCGGGGAGGCCAGGCGTCCGACCTGCTGCTGGTGGCCGCGGTGTGCCTGCTGGCCAACCTCGGGATCGCCGTCCTGGGCTCCCTCCTCGCGTGCCTGGCGCTGTTCGCGCGGGCCCGCGAGCTGCTGCTGCCGGTGCTGTTCCTGCCGTCCCTGCTTCCCGTGGTGATCGCCGCCTCCGGGGCCACCCACGCGGTGGCAGGGGGGACGAACGACCTGGCCGAATACCGGGGTTACCTGCTGTTCCTCGGGGTCTATGCGGTAATCTTCGGGCTTGTGGCCTACGCGACGTATGACCATGTCTTCGACGACTGAGGCGGCCCCGGCCCGGCGTCTGGCGGTCACCGGTGTGGTCACCGGAGCCCTGCTGGCGCTGTCGGTGTTCGGGGTGTTCTTCGTCGCGCCCGAGGACGCCGACCAGGGCGTCATCCAGAAGATCTTCTACTTCCACGTGGCCATCGCGATGGTCGCGCTGCTCGCGTTCCTGGTCGCCGCGATCGAGGGCATCCGGTACCTGCGCGACCGCAACCCGCGCCACGACGACGTCTCGTCGGTCTGCGTCGGCATCGGCCTGGCGTTCTCGGTGCTGGTCGTCGTGACCGGGTCGATCTGGGCGAAGGCGTCGTGGGGCACCTGGTGGGTGTGGACCGATCCCCGCCTCGTGACCTTCGTCATCGTCCTGCTGCTGTACGCCGCCTACTTCGTGCTGCGAAGCTCCGCGGAGGGTGAGCGGCAGGCCCGGTACAGCGCCATCTACTCGATCGCGGCCTTCGCGTCGGTCCCGCTGTCGTTCTACTCGGTGCGGGTCGCGCGGTCGTTCGTGCACCCCGTCGTGTTCAACTCCAGCGGGGCCAACATGCCGGACTCCATGCTCGTCTGGTTCGCCGTCGGCCAGGTCGCGATGATCGGCGTCTTCCTCACGGCGCTCCAGCTGGAGCTCATCCAGCTCCGCGCCGACCGCGCGCTGCGTCGCGTGAAGGCCCGCCTGGAGGCCGCGGCGTGAACGAGTACGTCGCCGCCGCGTACGGCGTGATCCTGTTCGCCCTGCTGCTCTACGTCGTCGTCGCGGGGATGCGGTCCGCGCGCCTCGCCCGCGAGGCCGAGCTGCTCGCGCGCCTCGTCGAGCGCGAGGGGGCCGAGCACGACGCGGCGCCCGAGACGGACCTGGCGGCCCGGTGAGCGGCAACCGCGTCGCACCCGGCCGGCCGCCCGGACCGGGCAAGGTCCTCTACCCGATGTTCGTCGACGTCGAGGGCCGGCGCTGCCTGGTGGTGGGCGGCGGCCCCGTCGCGACCGAGAAGGTCGTGAAGCTGCTCGACCACGGCGCCGCGGTGCGCCTGGTGGCGCCGGAGATGACGCCGCGGCTGGAGGAGCTCGCCGCCGCGGGCCGCCTGCACGAGGTCCACCGCCGCGCCTATCGGGCCGACGACCTCGACGGGTGCCTCCTGGCGGTCGCGGCGACCGGCCTCCGGGCGGTCAACCGCACGGTCTCGGAGGACGCCGAGGCCCGGGGCATGCTGTGCAACGTGGTCGACGTGCCGGCGCTCGGCAACTTCGTCGTGCCGTCCGTCGTGCGCCGCGGGGAGCTGGCGCTGGCGATCTCGACCGGCGGCGCCAGCCCCGTGGTGGCGACGCACATCCGCCGCGAGCTGGAGGCCGCGTACGGCCCCGAGTGGGGCGCGCTGATCGACCTCCTCCGCGATCTGCGCGACGAGCTGAAGGACCGCCACCCCGACATGCCGGGCCGCCGCGACGCGGTCGGCAGGCTGATGGCCACCGACGTCGTGCGCCGCCTCGCCGAGGGCGACGAGGAGGGGGCCCGCGAGCTGGCCCATCGGGTGCTCGACCTGGGGGTG
>DASSBX010000281.1:0-5408 GCA_035698305.1 Miltoncostaeaceae bacterium
GATGTACGGGATCTGCGACCTGCGCCCCGGCCGCCGGGTGCGCGCCTACGTCGAGGCGATGGTGCGGGCGATGCGCGACGCGGCCGGCGTGCCCGGAGCAGAGGCGGGGGCCGACGCGATGGGCCTGTACGTCGGCGGACGCAAGCTCGGCAGCGTCGGCATCCGCGTGTCGGCCGGGATCACCACGCACGGCCTGGCCCTGAACCGTGACCCCGACCTCGACTGGTTCGCCCTCATGACGGCCTGCGGCGCCCCCGGGGTGGCCGCCACCTCGATCGCCGCGGAGGGAGGCGACCCCGATCGCGCCCGGGTCGACGCCGCCCTCGCCGACTCAATGGCGCGATCGCTCGACCTGCGGCTGGAGGAGACCCCGCTCGACGAGGTGCTCCCAGGCGTCAACGCTTCATAGGAATCCCCCTGCACCAGGCCACGGACCCGGCGTCACGCAACGTGAAATTCCCGGCGGTCCTGTGCGAGCGAAGCGAGCCGGAGGCCCCGCCAAAGAGGGCCTCCTGACCGCCGGGATTCGTCCACACCGTCCTGAGAAGACGCCGAAGTGCGGAGCGTCCTGAAGTGCGGAGCGTCCCGAACCACGGAACGCCCCGAAGTGCGGGCGCCTCGAAGTGCGGGCGTTCCGAAGCGCGGGGTCGTCGCGGTGCGGGGTGGTCGGGGTTCGGGGTTTTCGAGAGCGCCGGTTGCGACTGATCCCGCCAGGCAGGGAGCCCTCTTGAGCGGGGCTCCCGGCTCGCTGTCGCTCGCAGTGGCCTGGCGGGAATTATCGTGGCGTGGGCCGTGGAGGCCTCGGGCGCGCAGGCTTTACAGGACCCTCGAGAGGAAGCGCTTCGTGCGTTCGGCCTTGGGGGCGGAGAGCACCTGGGCGGGGTCGCCCTGCTCCACGATCGCCCCGCCGTCCATGAAGACCACGCGGTCGCCGACCTCGCGCGCGAAGCCCATCTCGTGGGTGACCACCACCATCGTCATGCCGGCCTCGGCGAGCTGGCGCATCACGCCGAGCACGTCCTTCACCAGCTCGGGGTCGAGCGCGCTGGTGACCTCGTCGAACAGCATCGCCTCCGGCCGCATCGCCAGCGCCCGCGCGATCGCCACGCGCTGCTGCTGGCCGCCCGAGAGCCGCGCCGGGTGCTCGGCCGCCTTGTCGGCCAGCCCCACCTGCCCCAGCAGCTCCCGGGCCTCGTCGCGGGCCGCCCCCCGGTCGCGGCCGAGGACCGTGACGGGGGCAAGCGCGACGTTGTCGAGCACCGTGCGGTGCGGGAACAGGTTGAACGACTGGAACACCATCCCCAGCCGCCGCCGCAGCGCGTCGACGGGGGCGCCGGGCGCGGTGAGCTCGTCCTCCCCCAGGAAGACCCGCCCCGACGTGGGCCGCTCCAGCAGGTTGAGGCACCGCAGCAGCGTCGACTTGCCCGAGCCCGACGGCCCGATGACGCACACCACCTCGCCGGGCGCCACCTCCAGGTCCACCCCGCGCAGCACCTCGTTGTCGGCGAAGCGCTTGTGGATCGCCTCGGCCCGGATCGCGCTCACGGCTTCACGACGTCCACGTGGCCGGTGCGGCGCTGCTCGCGCGCGATGATCCGGTCGAGGATCCAGATGAGCGGGAGCGTGAAGGCCAGGTAGAAGACGCCGGCCGCGACGAGCGTCGACGAGTTGAACGTGACGGACTGCGCGTCGCGCGCCACCGACACCACGTCGCCGACCGCGATCACGCTGACCAGTGCCACGTCCTTGGTGAGGGCGATGAAGTCGTTCATCAGCGGTGGCAGCACCCGCCGCACGGCCTGCGGCACCACGATCAGGCGCATCGCCTGGCGATGGCTCATCCCGAGGCTGCGCGCCGCCTCGGTCTGGCCACGGTCGACCGACTCGATGCCGGCCCGGTACACCTCGGCGATGTAGGCGGCGTACACGATCCCGAGCGCCAGGAACGCGATCTGGAACGCGCTCAGATCCTGGATCACCGGGATCGGCAGGAACGGGAAGCTGCCCGCCATGAGCAGCAGCACCAGCAGGGCGGGCAGCGCCCGGAAGACGTTGATGTAGACGATCGCGACGCCCCGGACGACCTTGCCGCCGATCCGTCCCGCCGGCGTGGCGGCGCCCCGGCCGGCCTGGCGCATCAGCGCCAGGACCATGCCGAGGCTCAGGCAGATCACCTCCGCGAGGAAGGCGATCTGGATGGTGACCCAAAAGCCCCGCGCGAGGTCACCGAAGTAGGGCTGCGCCTGATCCCAGTCGAAGTACTGACGGAGGACCTCGTCCACGGCGCGACCCTACTCCGGCCTCACGCCCACCGCGCTACTGCGTCGTGGACCCCGTGGTGGAGGAGCCGCCCTGGGGCGCCTCGCCGAACCACGTCGAGTAGATCTCGTCGTACGTCCCGTTCGCGCGGATCTCGGCGAGACCCTCGTTGAACGCCTCGCGGAGCGCCGGGTTCGACTGCGGGAACATCAGCCCGAGCTCGAGGTTGCCCGGCACCTCGGCTGCCACCTTCAGCGTCGGCTTCTGGGCCGCGGCGTACGCCACCACCGGGAAGTCGGTGATCGCCGCGTCCGCGCGACCCTGCGCGAGCGCGTTGAACGCGTCGTCGCCGGTGTCGTAGGTCTTCACGCTGGCGCCCTCGACGGTGTTGCCCAGGTCGGCACCGACGGTGCCGCGCTGCGCCGCGATGGTCTTGCCCTGCAGGTCGTCGAGGGTCGACACGCTGTCGTCGTCGGCCTGGACCAGGATCGCCTGGTTCGCGCTCAGGTAGCCGTCACCGAACGCGACCTGCTTGGCGCGCTCCGGGGTGATCGTCCACGACGAGGCCGACATGTCGAAGCGGCCCTGCTTGATGCTCAGGATGATCGAGTCGAAGCCCTGGTCGACGAACTGCACGTCGTCGATGCCCTGCGTCGCGGCGATGGCCGTGACCAGGTCGACGTCGAAGCCCTTCACCTCGTCGGAGCCGGGCTCCGTGAACTCGAACGGGGCGTACGGGATGTCGCTCGCCACCATGAGCGTGCCGGGCGTCTTCAGGCCCAGATCGGTTGTGGTCGACGTCGCCGGCGTCGAGGATGCCCCGGCGGCGCCGGAGTCGTCGTCATCACCGCAGGCCGCAAGCCCGAGGGCCAGCGCCACCGCCAAGAGCACCGCCAGGAACCGCTGCATTCACCCACCTCCACGGGATGGTTCGCGAGTGCCGCAATCTCGCACACCGCCGCTCCGGAGGCCCCCAGCCGGGCGCGAGGGCCCTACGGCAGCAGGGATTCCCAGGCGACGAGGGCCGCCGAGACGAGCGCGTCGTCCGCCGGGTCGGCGCCGGCCGCAGCCACCGCGCGCGCCAGGGCGTCGCCGTCGACGTCGAAGGGATCTGCTTCCGGGAGCGCCGCGCGGAGGGCCTGGGCCAGCGCCTCGGCCTGGGGCGGCACCGTCAGAACAGGTTGACCGCCGCGGCCCCGGCGAGGATCAGGATGATCCCGCCGTACCCGATGTAGCCGCTCACCAGCAGCAGCACCGCCAGGGCCACCAGCAGCAGGGCGAGCACGCTCCACGCCATCTTGCCGAGGCCGCCCGCCCCCAGCTCCCAGCCCGTCTCGGGGGGGCGCGCCGAGCGTCGCTTCGGCTTCTGCGTTGTCTCCGGCACCGGGGCGGACGTTAGCCCAGGCGCCCCCCCGTCGCGAGTTGGCCGCAGGCCGCGTCGACGTCGGCGCCGCGGGAGCGGCGCACCGACGCCTCCATCCCGGCGTCGCCGAGGGCGCGCAGGAACACCTCGCGGCGCGACTGCGACGAGGCCCGGTACGGCCCCTCGGTCGCGTTGTACTCGATGACGTTCACGTGGAAGCGCCCGTCGCGCAGCAGGCGGGCGAGCCGCTTCGCGTCGCCGGCGGCGTCGTTGACGCCGTCGAGCAGGATGTACTCGATGAACACCCGCCGGCCGGTGGTGTCGCAGTAGCGGCGGCACGCGCCGAGCAGGCTGGCGATGGGGTAGCGGTTGTTGATCGGCATCAGCGCCGAGCGCGTCTCGTCGTCGGCGGCGTGCAGCGACACCGCCAGGCGCAGCGGCAGCGGATGCTCCGCGAGCCGGGCGATCCCCGGCACCCAGCCGACGGTGGAGACCGCGATGCGGCGGGCCGACATGCCGAGGCCGTCGGGCGCGTTGATCGCTCCCGCCGAGTCGAGGACGGCGTCGAGGTTCTGCATCGGCTCGCCCATGCCCATGTAGACGACGTTGGTGAGCCGTGCCCCCTGGGCGTCGGCCTCGCGCGCCGCCAGCACCGCCTGGTCGAGGATCTCGGCGGCCGTGAGGTCGCGCCCCGCGCCCATCGCGCCCGTCGCGCAGAAGCGGCAGCCCAGGGCACAGCCCGCCTGGCTCGAGACGCAGACGGTGCGGCGGCCCTCGGCGTGGGCGATCAGCACGGCCTCGACGGCGGCGCCGTCGACGGCACGCAGGCGCCACTTGACGGTCCCGTCGACCGACACCGCCCGGTGGTCGGGCGTGAGCGCCCAGAACGGCAGCGCGTCCTCCAGGCGCGCCCGCAGCGCCGCCGGGAGGGTGCCCACCTCCGACCAGCCGTCTGCGCCGGCGCGCTGGGCCTGGACGGCCTGGCGGGCGCGGTAGGCGGGCTCCCCCCACTCGGAGAGGAGGTCGGTGAGCGCGACGCGGTCCACGTGGGCGAGGGTAGCGGCTGGCGATCCCGCCGGGGCGGGGCGCCGCGACCTATTTGCGCATGCAAGCATCTGCTATCGTTGCGCGTGCAAGCACGACGGCCCCCGTCACGGGATGGACACCATGAGGCTCGACGGCATCCACCACATCAGCGCCATGACCGGCGACGCCCGCGGCAACCTCGACTTCTACACCCGGGTGATGGGGCTGCGGCTCGTCGCGAAGACGGTCAACCAGGACGACCCGGGCGTGTACCACCTCTTCTACGCGGACGAGCGCGGCACCCCGGGCGCCGAGCTCACCTTCTTCGAGTACCCGGGGCTCCCCGCCGGTCGCGCCGGCGCGGGGATGGTGCACCGCATCGTCTCGGCCGTCGGGTCGGAGGCGGCCCTCGACTTCTGGCAGGCGCGCCTGGGCGACGAGGGCGTGGCGGCCGACCGCACCGCCCCCGACGCGCTGCGGTTCGCCGACCCCGAGGGGCTCGGCCACGAGCTGGTGGCGGCGGACCGCGACCGGCCGCTGCGCGCCGCGCACCCCGAGATCCCCGCCGAGCACGCGTTGGCGGGCTTCGTGGGCGTCCGCGCCCACTCGCCCCGGCCGGAGCGCAGCGGCGAGCTGCTGGAGACGCTGCTCGGCGCCGAGCGCGCCGGCCACGACACGTGGGAGCTGCGCGGGCCGACGCGCGGCGCCACCATCGCGTGGGACGCGCCGCCCGGGCCGCGCGGCCTGCAGGGCGCCGGGA
>DASSBX010000282.1:0-2668 GCA_035698305.1 Miltoncostaeaceae bacterium
ACCTGCCTGGCCGATGTCGCCGCGCCCTCGGTGTGGAGGGCGGCGCGGACGGTGCTGGAGCGGGCCGGCGTGGAGGTGACGGTGCCGCGGCGCCAGACGTGCTGCGGTCAGCCCGGGTGGTCGTCGGGCCACCCCGACGAGGCGCGCCGCGTCGCCCGGCAGGCCCTGCGGGCGTTCGCGGGGGACGCCTCGGTCGTGGTCCCGTCCGGCTCGTGCGCGGCGATGGTGCGGCACGGCTACCCCGAGCTGTTCGCCGGGACGCCCGACGAGGAGGCGGCCGCCTCGATGGCGGCGCGCACCGTCGAGCTCACGCAGTTCATCCGGCGGGAGGGGCTGCGCACCGGCGCCGAGGGCTCCGGGACGGTGACCTACCACGACTCCTGCCACATGCTGCGCCTGCTGCGGGAGAGCGACAGCCCCCGCGCCGCGCTCGCCGGCGTCGCCGGGGTGGAGCTCGTCGAGATGGAGGGCACCGACGTGTGCTGCGGCTTCGGCGGCACGTTCAGCGTCAACTTCCCCGAGGTGTCCGGTCGCCTCGGGGAGGAGAAGGCGCGCGCCGCGGCCGCGACGGGCGCGGACGAGCTGGTGGCCTGCGACCTGTCGTGCCTGCTGCACATCGCCGGCCGCGCCCGGCGGACCGGGGTGCCGCTGCGCGCCCGCCACATCGCCGAGGTGCTCGCCGGGTGACCGAGCGCCGCCCCGTCGCCTACCCCGACGCCACGGCGCCGCTGCGCGACCGCACGCGCGCCGCGCTCGCCGACGACGAGCTGGCCGGCAACCTCCGCGCCGCCGCCGCGAGCTGGGGTGCGTCGCGGGAGAAGGTGGCCGCCCAGAACCCGTTCGCGCAGATGCGCGAGCGCGCCCGGGAGATCCGCCGCGGTGACATCCGCGACCTCCCCGTGCTGCTCGCGCAGCTGGAGGAGCGGGTCGGCGCCGCGGGGGGCGTCGTGTACCGCGCGGGCGGCGCCGCCGACGCGTGCCGCTACATCACCGACCTCGCGGCAGCCCGCGGCGCGACGCTCGTGGCGAAGTCGAAGTCGATGGCGACGGAGGAGATCAAGCTCAACGAGGCCATCGAGGAGGCCGGCCTGCGGGTGGTCGAGACCGACCTGGGCGAATGGATCCTCCAGCTCGCCGGCGAGCACCCCAGCCACATCGTCGCCCCCGCCGTCCACCTCAACAAGGACCAGGTGCGGGCGGTGCTGGAGGCGGAGGGCGGGCATCCGCTGCCCGGCGACCGCGAGGCCCTCGTCGCCCACGCCCGGGTGCGGCTGCGCGAGGTGTTCGCCGCCGCCGACATCGGGATCTCCGGGGTGAACTTCGCCGTCGCCGAGACCGGGACCGTCTGCGTGGTGGAGAACGAGGGGAACGCCCGCCTCGTGACGGCCCTGCCCCGCATCCACGTGGCGGTGATGGGGATGGAGCGGGTGGTGCGCGACTGGGACGAGGCCGCGCACATCCTGCAGATCCTGCCGATGGCCGCGATCGGCGACGACGCCGCCGGCTACGTCAACCTCGTCACCGGGCCGCGGGCGGCCGACGAGGCGGACGGCCCGGAGGAGCTGCACCTGGTGATCCTGGACGGCGGCCGCTCCGCCCTGCGCGGCACCGACCTGGAGGAGACCCTCGACTGCATCCGCTGCGGCGCGTGCCTCTACTCGTGCCCCATGTGGCGGAGCGTCGGCGGGCAGACGTACGGCTCGCCGTACAGCGGCCCGATCGGCGCGGTCCTCACGCCGCTGCTGGAGGGAATGCGGGGTGAGCGCTCGTCGGAGCTGCCGTTCATGTCGTCGCTCTGCGGCGCGTGCCACGACGCGTGCCCCGTCGGGATCCCGCTCCACGACCTGCTGGTGCGGGTGCGCGGCCGCACGCGGACGGCGGCCCACCGCCGCGACCGGATGCGGTTCCAGCTGTGGAGCCGCGCGTGGAGCAGCCCCCCCGCCTACCGCGCGTCGGTGGCGATGGCGCGGCTCGGGCTGCGCCTCGCCGGCCGCGGAGGCTGGGCCCGCCGCCTGCCCGGCCCGGGCGCCGAATGGACCGCCCAGCGCGACCTCCCCACCCGTTGGCCACCGACGCCGTAGCCCTCGCCGACGGGATCCTCGCCGCCCTGGCCCGGCGGCGCGCCACCGGCGAGCGCGTCACCGCCGACGGCGCCGGGGCCGCAGCCGTCGCCCGCGCGCGGGAGTGGGGCGTGGAGCGCGCGCTGCTGGCCGACGACCCGGTGCTCGCCGAGCTGGGGGTCGGGGGGGCGCTCGGCGGCGACGGCCGCGAGCTGCTGGGGTGGCCCGACGGCCGCGGTCGCGGCTGGCGCGAGCTGCTGGGGCTGGAGGGGCCGGAGGTGACGATGGGCGTCACCGTCCCCGCCCTCGGCGTGGCGGAGCGCGGCACCCTCGTGCTCGAGGCCGGCCCCGGGCACGGGCGCTCCATCGACGTGGTGAGCACGTACCACCTGGCGGTGCTCCCGGCGTCACGGCTGCGCGCCACCCTCGCCGAGGCCCTGATCGAGACCTACGGCGGCGGCCGGCGGCCCCCGACGGCCGTGTCGCTCGTGTCCGCCCCGAGCCGGACCTCCGACATCGAGAAGATCTCCACCCTCGGGGCCCACGGCGCCAAGGGCCTGCACGTGCTCGTCGTGGAGGACCGCTAGACCGACGGGTGGTTGCGTCGG
>DASSBX010000283.1:0-2488 GCA_035698305.1 Miltoncostaeaceae bacterium
GCGCCCGGAGCCGCCGGCCCGCAGGTGCGCGTCGACCGTGAGGATGAACCCGTCGGGCGCCGGCAGCCCGGCGCGCGCGATGACCGCGAAGCCGCACGCCTTGCCGCCGATCGCCCCGGGATCGGCGTTCCCCGCCTCGGAGAGGGGGATGAGGTATGGCACGCCTCCGTCCACCGCGCGTTTGTAACACGGGTCACGGTTCCCCCGATACACCGGATCCGGGAGTCGTGGCACCACATCACGGCCGTCCGCCCCCCGGCCGTCTAGGATCCGGTCCATGGATGCGTTGGAGCCGATCGGGCTGATCGTCGTCGACCACGGGTCGCGGCGGCCGGAGAGCAACGAGATGCTGGAGCGGATGGCCGAGCAGGTCGCCGCGGTGGTGCCCTACGAGATCGTGGAGCCGGCCCACATGGAACTGGCGGAGCCGTCCATCGCGACGGCGTTCGACGCCTGCGTGGGCCGCGGGGCCCGCACGGTCGTCGTCTCGCCCTACTTCCTTCTGCCGGGCCGCCACTGGACCCAGGACATCCCGGCGCTCGTCGACGAGGCCGCCGCCCGCCACCCCGGGGTCGCGTACCTGGTGGCCGCCCCGTTCGGCCTGCACCCGCTGATGGCCGAGGTGGTCGGCGCGCGGGTGGAGCACTGCCTGCGGCGCATCCGCGGCGAGGCCGAGGAATGCGAGGTCTGCGCGGGCACCGGCCGGTGCCGGATGCACGTCGCGGCGGAGGCGCCCGCCCCCACCGCATAGGCGGCGCTCAGGCCCCCTCGATGCCCGCTTCGCGGGCGAGCTCGCGGAGCTCGTCGAGGGCGGCCTCGCCGATCTCGCGGATGCCGCGCCGCTCGCCGCCGGGCACCTCCAGCACCACCAGGGACGCCCGCGCCGCGCGCGCCAGGGTGGCGAGGTGCGAGCGCTGCTCGGGGACCGCCGGCGCGAGCGCCAGCACGAAGGCCGGCTCCTGGGGCAGGTCGCTGTCGCGCTCGGCGAAGAACGCGAGCACCAGGCGCTCCACCTCGCCGTCGTCGATCCGCCCGACGCGCACGCCGGTGGTCGACGCGATCTTCTCGGCCCGCTCGGCGGGCGCGCCGACCGCGATCACGACGTGATCGTCGCCGTCCTGCCCCACCGCGATGAAGCCCTCGCCCGACCGCGCCAGCTCCCGCAGCGCGTCGGTCCCACCGTCGCCGTCCTGCTCCCCGATCGTCATCGACACCACGCTACCCGGCGCGGCGCCCTCGCACGCGGATCGCGGGGCGGGCGGACCACACGCCGGGCCCCTCGGCGGCGCGCTCCTCCTGCTCGGCGGCGAACCGGAGGCAGGCGTCGCACGTGCCCTCCCAGCCGATCTCGCCGCACTCGTCGCACCAGGTGTCCGAGTCGAGCCGGTCCACCCCGTGACCCTGGCAGCCCGCCCGGACGGCGCCATCGCAGGGGGCGCGCGGTGACCGGCACGGCGCGCGTGATCCGTGCGCCGTGCCGTGCCCGCCCTACCCCGTCATGCGGTAGAAGCGCCAGAAGTCGTGCTCGATCGGGAGCACCTCGAAGCCGGCGAACCCGGCCTCGCGGGCGTATCGCTCCACGGTGTCCGCCCGGATCACGGTCCCGGTGCAGGCGGCGTGGTCGTCCTCGCGCCCGACCGCCAGGCAGTGGAGGACGCTGAAGCCGTAGTTCAGCCGTTCCACCTCGTCGGCGGGGGCGGCGAACCGGTCGGCCACGCGCTCGTCGGCCACCACCACCGACCCGCCCGGGGCGAGCATCCGGCGCGCGGCGCGCAGGGCCTCCACCGGGTGGGCCATGTCGTGGAGGGCCTCGAAGATCGTGACGAGGTCGTACGCCCCGTCGAGCCCCTCGTCGCTGGCGTCCTGCAGGAAGGCGCGCACGCGGTCCCCCAGACCGCGCGACGCGGCGAGCTCGCGGGCGGCGGCGACCGACGCCTCGTCGGAGTCGAACCCGTCCACCCGCGCGAGGGGGTACGCCGCGGCCAGCGACACGCTGGACCACCCCTGCCCGCTGGCGACGTCCGCGATCCGGCTCGGAGCCGACCGCAGCCGCTCGTGCAGGTCGGGCACCGCCGGCAGCCACTCCTGGGCCAGCTGGTTCACGAACATCGGCCGGTTGAACGCCGCGATGCCCTCGCGGGTGTCCGGCCCGTAGTCCGGGTACGGCACGCCCGCGCCGGTGCGGAACGCCTCGATCATCGCGTCCAGGGGGTGCAGGACGCCCATGCCGAGCCGCGCCATCGCTCCGGCGTAGAGAAGGCTGTCGGGCTCGAGCAGCCCCTCGCGGTGGCCGTCGGGCAGCCGGAAGCGCCGCTCCGCCGCCGCGGCGGACGCGTCGCCGACCTCCAGGACGGCGGCGGCTGCCTGCTGCTCCAGCCATTCGCGGCAGTAGCGCTCGTCCACGCCGGCGCGCGCGGCGAGCTCGGCGCTGGTCTGGGGCCCGCCCGCGTCCAGCGCGGCGTAGAGCCCCAGTCGGTCCCCGATGTGG
>DASSBX010000284.1:0-8545 GCA_035698305.1 Miltoncostaeaceae bacterium
CCGACCGGTCGGGCGGCACCTACCTGAAGCTGGAGCGCAAGGTCGGCGACTACGCCACCGTCGCCGCCGCCGTGCAGGTGGAGATGAGCAACGGGCACATCGGCCGGGCGGGCATCTCGCTCACGGCGGTCGGGGCCACCAACCTGCGCTGCGCGGCCGCCGAGGCCGCGCTGGCGGGCGCCGAGCCCGACGGGGAGGCGCTCGACGAGGCGGCCCGCCTGGCGGCGGAGGCCTCCGAGCCGTGGGACGACATCCGGGGATCGGCCGCCTACAAGCGCCAGGTGGCGCGGGTGTACGTGCGGCGGGGACTCGCGCGGGCGGTGGAGATCGCCCGCGGACGCTGAGGAGGAGGGCGATGCAGATCGAGGTGACCGTCAACGGCTCCGTCCATGCGGTGGACGTCGAGCCGCGCACGCTGCTCGTGACCTTCCTGCGCGACACGCTGCGCCTCACCGGCACCCACATCGGGTGCGACACCTCCAGCTGCGGCGTGTGCACCGTCCTGCTGGACGGCACGCCGGTGAAGTCGTGCACGGTGTTCGCCGTCCAGGCGAACGGCCGCAGCCTCACCACGGTGGAGGGCCTCGCGAACGGCGCCGAGCTCCACCCCGTGCAGCAGGCGTTCCACGAGGAGCACGGCCTGCAGTGCGGGTTCTGCACCCCGGCGATGATGCTCGTGGGTGCGGCGCTGCTGGAGCGCAACCCCGATCCCACGGAGGAGGAGGTGCGCTGGGCGATCAGCGGCAACCTGTGCCGCTGCACCGGCTACCAGAACATCGTGAAGGCGATCCAGGCGGCGGGCGCGGCCACCCGCGCCGGCGCGCCGGTCTGAGGGGGCGGCGATGGCGACCACCGAGAACGGCATCCGCGGGATCGGCCACAGCGTCAAGCGGGTGGAGGACGCCCGCTTCATCCGCGGCAAGGGCAACTACGTCGACGACCTCCAGCTGCCGGGGATGCTCCACATGGCGATCCTCCGCAGCCCCCTCCCCCACGCCCGCATCAACGGGATCGACGCGTCGCGCGCGAGCGCCCTGCCGGGGGTCGTGGCCGTGGTCACGGGCGAGCTCATGGCCCAGCACAACCTGGCGTGGATGCCCACGCTGTCGGGCGACACCCAGGCGGTGCTGGCCACCGACAAGGTGCGCTTCCAGGGCCAGGAGGTCGCCGCCGTGGTGGCCGAGGACCCGTACATCGCCCACGACGCCCTGGAGTTGATCGACGTCGACTACGAGCCGCTGCCGGTGGTCACCGACCCCACCTCGGCGTTCGCGGACGGCGCGCCCGTGATCCGCGACGAGAAGGACGGCCAGGCCGACAACCGCTGCTACCACTGGGAGGCGGGCGACGCCGAGGCCACCCGCGCGGCGTTCGACCAGGCCGACGTGGTGGTGAAGCTCTCCACCCACTACCCCCGGTCCCACCCCGCCCCGCTCGAGACGTGCGGGATCGTGGCCGACGTGAGCCCGGCCACGGGCCGCGCGGTGCTCCACATGACGTCCCAGGCGCCGCACGCCCATCGGACGCTCTTCGCGATCGTCGCGGGCCTGCCGGAGCAGAACATCCAGATCATCTCGCCGGACATCGGCGGCGGCTTCGGCAACAAGGTCCCGATCTACCCCGGCTACGTGTGCGCGACCGCGGCGTCGCTGCTGATCGGCCGGCCGGTGAAGTGGGTGGAGACGCGGACGGAGAACCTCATCTCCACGGGCTTCGCCCGCGACTACCACATGGACGGGGAACTGGCGCTCACCAACGACGGGAAGATGCTCGGGATGCGCGTGAACATGGCGTCCGACAACGGCGCCTTCTACGCCGACGCGCAGCCCACCCAGTTCAAGGCGGGGCTGTTCCACATCTGCACCGGCTCGTACGACATGCCGGCGGCCCACATCGTGTGCGACGGCGCCTACACCAATAAGGCGCCGGGCGGCGTGGCCTACCGCTGCTCCTTCCGCGTGACGGAGGCGAGCTACCTCATCGAGCGGCTCGTCCAGAACGCCGCCCTCGAGCTGGACATGGACCCCGCCGACCTGCGGGCGAGGAACTTCATCCCGCCGGAGGCGTTCCCGTACCACTCGGTCACCGGCTTCGTCTACGACTCCGGCGAATACCAGAAGGCGCTGGACCTGGCGATGGAGCAGGTCGGCTACGCCGACTTCCGCCGCCGGCAGGCCGAGGCGCGGGCGGAGGGCCGGCTCATCGGCATCGGCATCGCCAGCTTCACCGAGGTGGTGGGCGCCGGCCCGATGCGCCAGTACGACATCGCCGGGCTCAAGATGTTCGACTCCGCCGAGCTGCGGGTGCATCCGACCGGCAAGGCGATCCTGAAGCTCGGCGTGAAGAGCCAGGGCCAGGGCCACGAGACCACGTTCGCCCAGATCGTGGCCGAGGAGCTCGGCATCCCGCCGGAGGACATCGCGGTCCGCGAGGGCGACACCGACAACACGCCGTACGGCCTCGGCACGTACGCGTCGCGCAGCACCCCCGTCGCCGGCGCGGCGACCGCCGTGATCTCGCGCAAGCTGCGCGAGAAGGCCCGCCTGATCGCCGCCCACCTGCTGGAGGCGTCGGCCGACGACCTCGAGTGGGAGACCGGGCGGTTCTCGGTGAAGGGCGCGCCGGACCGCGGCGTGACGATCCAGGACATCGCGTTCGCCGCGTACACCAACCACCCGGACGGCATGGAGGCCGGCCTGGAGGGCGTCCACTACTACGACCCGCCGAACATGACGTACCCGTTCGGCAGCTACATCGTGGTGGTCGAGGTCGACGCCGACACCGGCGAGTGGAAGGTGCTCCGGATGGTCGCCGTCGACGACTGCGGCGTCCGCATCAACCCCATGATCGTCGAGGGCCAGATCCACGGCGGCCTCACCGAGGGCTACGCGATGGCGTCGATGCAGCAGATCGCCTTCGACGACGACGGCAACTGCATCGGCTCGAACTTCATGGACTACCTGGTCCCCACCGCGTGGGAGACGCCGAAGTTCGAGACGTTCGCGACCGTCACGCCGTCCCCGCACCACCCGATCGGCGCGAAGGGCGTCGGCGAGTCGGCCACCGTCGGGTCGCCCGCGGCGTACGTGAACGCCGTGATCGACGCGATCGCGCACCTGGGCGTGCGGAACATCGACATGCCGGTCACGTCGGCCAAGGTGTGGGAGGCGATGGAGGCGGCGCGGGCCGGCGGGCCGGCGTGAGCCCCGACGTTCTGGAGCTGGCGCGCGAGCGCCGGCTCCGGGGGGAGCCGTGCGTGCTCGCCACCGTCGTGTGGCGGCGGGCGCCCTCGTCGGGCAAGGAGGGCGCCAAGGCGCTGATCGGCCCGGACGGCGCCGTGCGCGGGTGGCTGGGCGGCGCGTGCGCGGAGCCCGCGGTGGTCCGCGAGGCGCTCCTGGCGCTGCAGGACGGGCGGCCGCGGCTCATGTTCCTGGGTCCGGCCGACGAGCTGGAGGGGCGCAGGCGCGACGGCATGGTCTCGGTGCCGATCGCCTGCCAGAGCGAGGGGGCGCTGGAGGTGTACCTGGAGCCGGTGTTCCCGACCCCGCACCTCGTGGCGGTGGGTCGCTCGCCGGCGGCGGTCGCCCTCGCCGGCATCGCCACGGCGCTGGGGTGGCGGGCGGCGGCGGTGGACGACGCCGACATGGCGGCGGCCGGTGCCGGGCCGGGTTCGTACGTGGTGGTCGCCACGCAGGGGCACTACGACGAGGATGCGCTGGAGCAGGCGCTCGCCGCCGGCGCGGCCTACGTCGGCCTGGTCGCCTCGCGCAGGCGCGCCGAGGCGGTGCTGGGGTACCTGCGCCAGCGCGGCGTGCCCGAGGAGGACCTGGCCCGCGTCCACGCGCCCGCCGGACTCGACCTGGGCCGCATCCCCCCGGAGGAGATCGCCGTGGCGATCGCCGGCGAGATCGTGCGGCTGCGCGCCGAGGGGGCGCTGCGGCCCGCGGCGCCCGCGACGGTGCAGGAGCCCGCGACCGCCGTCGACCCGGTCTGCGGGATGTCGGTCGACGTGGCGTCGTCCCGTCACCGCATCGAGCGCGACGGCGAGGTCGTCCACTTCTGCTGCGCCGGCTGCCACGCCGCCTACGAGGCGGGCGCGCACCACGGGTGAGGGGCGCGCGGGCACCGGGCGGCGTCGCCGGCATCGCGGCCACCTCGGCCCTGGCGGCGGCGGCCCTGGCCGGCCTGGGCGCCACGGCGTGGGCGCCGGTGATGCACCACGGGCCGGCGGGCGGCCACGCCCACGCCTCCGGCGGGCTCGCCGCGACCGCGTGGCTCGTGGGCTGGGGCCTGATGGTGGCGGCGACGATGCTGCCGGTCGCGGCGCCCCTCACGCGCCGCGTCCGCTCCCCCGCCCTGCTGGCCGCCGGGTTCCTTGCCGCCTGGGCGGCGCTCGGCGCCGTCGCGCTGGCGGGCGTCGTGGCGCTCGGCGCATCCCCGCTCCCGGCCACGGCGGCGGGTGGCGCGGCCCTCGTGGCGGCCGGCGCCTACCAGCTCACCCCGGCGAAGGCGCGGGCCCTGGCGCGCTGCCGCGCCCACGCCCTGCCGTCGCGCGCATCCACCGACCCCACGGGCGACGCGGTCCGGGCCGGCCTGGCCCAGGGACGTGCCAGCGTGGCGTGCTGCGGGCCGCTGATGGCGGCGATGGCGCTCGGCGCCCTCGGCGGGGCCCTGCCGATGCTGGCCGCCGGCGCAGCGATGGCCACCGAGGCGGCGGCGCCGTGGGGCGCGCGCCTCACGCGCCCCCTCGGCGTCGCGCTCGCGATGGCGGGGAGCCTCGCGCTCCTGGGTTAGGCCGCGTCGGCCATCACGGCCAGGATGTTCCCCGCCGGGTCGGTGAACCAGGCGATGTCGGGCCCCATGTCGCCTCCGCGGTGGATGCCGCGCTCATCCGCCTCACCGATCGAGGGGTAGCGCTCGAAGGTGACCCCGCGCCCCGCCAGGCCGTCGACGGCGGCCTCGATGTCGTCCACCGGGAAGTTCAGGACCGTGAAGGTCGCCGGCTGGTGGGCGTCGCCCTTCGGGTACACCAGCACCACCGCCCCCGTCGCGAGGTGCAGGCCGATCAGCCCGCCCATCCCCTCGTCGCTGACGTCGAGGCCCAGCACGTCCTCGTAGAACGCGCGCGCCGTGGCCGTGTCGTCCACCGAGAACCCCGAGAACGCCTTGCTCTCGCCCAACATCGTCGTCCTCCTCGTCGCATGTCGAGGATGTACCGACCGCCGCGGACGGCGAAACCCATCGGTCGCCCCGGGCGACGCGTCCGGTTTGGCTGGTACGGTGCCCGCCCCGCGAGCGTGACCGGGGCCGATGAATCCGCGGCGACGCGCCGGTCGGTACGGCGGAACGCGATCGCGGAGACGAGAGACCATGACGACGAACGCAGCCGACCCCACCCCCGCCGCGCACGCGGGCGACGCGCGGGCCCGTTGGCTCGCGCTGCTGGTGCTGTGCCTCGGCGACCTCATGATCGTCCTGGACGGGACGATCGTGAACGTCGCGCTGCCGTCGATCCGCGACGACCTGGGCTTCGACGAGACGTCGCTGGCGTGGGTGGCCAACGCGTACCTGCTCACGTTCGGCGGCTTCCTGCTGCTCGGCGGGCGCCTCGGCGACCTGTTCGGCCAGCGGCGCATGTTCCTGATCGGCATCGTGCTGTTCACGGTCGCGTCGGTGGCCTGCGGCATCTCCACCACGCAGGGCATGCTCGTGGTGTCGCGGGCGGTGCAGGGCCTCGGCGGGGCGCTGGTGTCGGCGGTGGCCCTCTCGCTGCTGATGACCCTGTTCACCATCCCCCACGAGCGCGCGAAGGCCATGGGGATCTTCGGCTTCGTGCTGTCCGGGGGCGGCGCCGCCGGCGTGCTCCTGGGCGGCGTGCTCACCGACCTGCTCAGCTGGCACTGGATCTTCCTGGTCAACGTCCCGGTCGGCATCGGGGTGTACCTGCTGTCGGTGCGGCTCCTGCCCGCCGTGCCCGCCCCGGGCGCCGGCGGCCGCCTCGACGCGGCCGGCGCGGTCACCGTCACCGGCTCGCTGGTGATCGCCGTCTTCGCGATCGTGAACGGCAACGAGTGGGGCTGGGGCTCCGCCCGGACGCTCGGCCTGCTCGGCGTCGCCGCCGCGCTGCTCGTCGCCTTCCTGGTGATCGAGTCGCGGACCGCGTCGCCGCTGATGCCGCTGGGCCTGTTCCGCAACGCGTCCGTCGCGGCGGCCAACGGCATCGGCGTGCTGATGTCGGCCGGCATGCTCGCGTGGTTCTTCTTCTCCGCCCTCTACCTCCAGCAGATCCTGGGCTACACGCCGCTCGAGGTGGGCCTGGCCTACCTGCCGTCGATGGTCGTGTGGGGTGGCGCGTCGCTGATGTCCGACAAGGTGGTGATGCGGTTCGGGATCCTGCGGCCCCTCGCGTTCGGCCTGGGGCTCATGGCGATCGGCCTGGTGCTGTTCGCGCGCACCCCCGTGGACGGCGACGTGCTGGTGGACGTGATCCCCGGCACGATCGCGATCGCCCTCGGAGCCGGCACCGCGTTCAACCCCCTCCTGCTGGCCGCGATGAGCGGTGTGAAGCCCACCGAGTTCGGCCTGGCGTCGGGCGTGGTGAACACGTCGTTCATGATGGGCGGCGCCGTGGGCCTGGCGATCCTGGCGAGCGTGGCGGCGTCGCGCTCCGACACCCTCAGGGCCGCCGGCGACCCCGAGGACGTGGCGCTGAACGGCGGGTACCACGCCGCGTTCCTGGTCGGCGCGATCTTCGTGCTGGTGGGCATCGCACTGGCGGTGGCGCTGCTGCGCGGCGCCACGGTGGCGGCCCCGGAGGCGCACGGCGCGCCCGAGGGCGCCGGGGAGCCCGCCGCGGCGGACGGGTAGCCGCCGCCGTCACGCGGCGGCGTAGACCGCCCGGGTCCCCTCGTCCAGGAAGCAGAACCGCACCAGGGTGACGACCGCCGAGGCCTCCGCGGCCTCGCGGATCGCCCCCACCGCGACGGGCGCGGCGAGCTCGACCGGGTAGCCGAAGATCCCGGTCGAGATCGCGGGGAGCGCGATCGCCGCCAGACCCGCCTCCTGGGCCCGCGCCACCACCGCCCGGTGTGCCGCCGCCAGCAGATCGGCCTCGCCGGCGTCCCCGCCCCGCCACACCGGCCCGACGGCGTGGATGACGGCCCGCTGCGGCAGGCGCCCCGCCCGCGTGACCACCGCGCCGCCCGTGGGGCAGCCGCCGATCCGCAGGGAGTCCTCCTCCAGGTCGGGCCCCGCCGCGCGGGCGATCAGGCCCGCGACGCCCCCGCCGTGGGCGAGGTGCTCGTTCGCCGGGTTCACGATCGCGTCGACGTCCTGCGCCAGCAGGTCGGCGATCGCGAACTCGACGGCCGCGCTCACGCGGCCGCCCCCATCAGCGCCCGCCGCACCGCCGGTCCCCCCATCCGCAGCATGTGCGCGCCCGCCAGCGCCCGCCAGCCCGCGTACGGCAGGAAGAACGCGTCCACCTCGGCCTCGGTCGCGGCGCCGGCGCCCGGGCGGCCGCCGCGCACCTGCCCCACCAGGACCCGGTAGGCCAGATCACCGGAGGGGAGGGCGTCCGGGTCGCCCTGCCCGTGCAGCCCCAGGCACGCGATCGTCCAGGTGCCGATCCCGGGGATCGCCCGCAGGCGGGCGTGGCCGGCGGCGTGGCGATCCGCGTCGAGCAGGTCGACGCGCCCCGACGCGACCTCCCGGGCGGCGCGGATCAGCGCCGTCGCGCGGCCCGCGGAGAGGTCGCACGACCGCAGCTGCGCGGGGGCGAGCCGCGCGACCGACGCCGCCCCGGGCGCGTCGCGCATCCCGGTGGCGGGGTCGCGACGGCCGTGGCGGCCGACGATCCGCCGCTGGATGGCGGTGGCGCGCTCGCCGGTGATGAGCTGCTCGCACACCGCCCACATCAGCGCCTCGAACGGCATCGGCCGGCGGTCGGGGCGCAGATCGGGAACGGCGCGCAGCGACGGGCCGATGACCGGGTCGGCGCCGAAGCGGTCGGCGAAGGGCCGCAGGTCGTCGTCGACCGCGGTCCAGAAGCGGGCCCGGACCATCCCGGCCTCGGCGGCGGCGGCATCGCGCGACTCGGCCCGCAGGCGCACGTTGCGGCCCGCCTGCCACGCGCGCAGCAGCACGGGGTGGCCGCCGACGTGCACCAGGCGCTCCACGCGCCCCTCCCGGCGGCGGGCCAGGCGGTCCCACCCGAGGCGCGGCATGCGCACCGGCCAGGCGGGGGTCACCTCGTCGTCGAGGGTCACCGGGGGATCATGCCGCAGCCAGCCACCGCGCGGCCTCGCGGCGGCGCGACTCCAGCTGCTCGAGGGTCGCCTCCCCCACCCGCTCCACCCCCACCTGACGGTTCAGCTCGGCGTTGACCTGCTGGTGCGAGAGACCGGTGAGCCGCGAGATGAGCCGCACCAGCGACGCGTTGGCGTCGCGCAGCGAGCGCCGGCGCTCGCGGGGAGAGGGCGCGGGCCGCCCCGCGGGGTCGTCCGGGGGCGGCGGCAGCACCTGCGGCGCCGGGGCGAGCTCCAGG
>DASSBX010000285.1:0-4462 GCA_035698305.1 Miltoncostaeaceae bacterium
GCGCAGCGTGCCGGCGGCGGCGACCGACCTCGGGCCACTGCGCCGCACTTCGCCGGTGGAGCTCACACTCGCCGTCGGCGCGCTCGTCGCCGCGGCGCTGCTCGGCGCGCTCGCGGTGCCCGCCCGCGCGGCGGACGTGAACGTGAACGTGCGCAACGACGCCGCGCCGAAGGTGTGGTTCGCATCGCCGTCGGACGGCGACCGCCTGACCGCCGGCGATGACGTGGCGGTGCGCGTGCGCAGCGAGGGCGGCGAGGCGCTGGAGGTCACGGTCAACGGCCTCGCGGCCTGGACGGTGCGCAGCGACGCGATCGACGGCCGCTGGACCCCGCAGGAGGGCCGCTACCGCATGGTGGCGGTCGTGTCCGCGCCGGGCCGCCCGGACGGCGTCGCCGCGATCGAGGTGACGGGGGTGGCCCCCGACCCCGCGCCCGCGGCGGCGGATCAGGGCGCCTCGGCCCCCGCGTCGCCCGCCACGCCGGCGTATCTGCCGGGCGCGGCGAGCGGCCCCGGCACGATCGGACCGGGCGCCGTCCGGCGTCGCGTCGTCCCGGCGGCCCCCGCGCGCGGACGGCCCGCGGCCGGGCCCACGGCCGCGTTCCCGGTCGCGCCGTCCACCGGCGAGGGCGCGTCGCCGTCGCCGGCGCCGCCCGCACGCGCGGCGGACCGCGATCGCGCGGGCGGCGGCGGCGGGGGACTGGGCGCGCGGATCGCCGCGATCCTGCGCGACCCGGAGAAGGTGGCGTGGGGCGCCGCGCTGCCCCTGATGCTCATGGTCCTCGGGGGCGGATACCTGCTGCTGCAGCGCTTCATCGACGGCGGCCAGAAGCTCGCCTGGCGCGGCCGCGGCCGGCCCGACGACACGATCATCGACTTCTGATGGGCGTCCCGCGCAGGATCCACGGCGAGCGGGCCCGCCACGACTGGTTCCAGCTGGAGGACCGCCACACCGGCGTCCTCGCGGGCCGGCTCGCCGCCGCCGCCGTCATGGCGGGCGTGGCCGCCGCGGCCGCGCCCCAGGGGAGGGCGCCGGCGATCGCCGCCTGCGCCGCCGCGATCGCATTGCAGGCGGCGCTGTGGCTGGTGCCCCGCCGCTTCCCGAGGCGGCTGCGGCTGATGGTGGACCTGAGCCTGATCGTCGATGCCGCATGGGCGACCGCCCTGGCCCACGCGTGGGGCGGCCCGTACGCCGGGATGAGCGGGCTGTTCCTGATCACCGCCCTGTGGGCGGCGCTCGGCTACTCGGCCCGCACCGGCCTGAAGGCCGCGATCCTCGCCACCCTCGGGTTCCTGCTGCTGGTCTGGTACGCCGATGAGGGCCGCCTGTGGAGCGGCGCGTCGCTGGGCCGCATCGGGCTGTTCTGGGGCGTGCTCATGGCCGCGATCGCCGGCGCCGCAACCAACGAGCGCTGGCTCGCGCAGCAGCGCGACCGGGCCGCGGCCCTCCACGGGGCGGCCGAGGCGCTGCTGCAGGCCGGGGACCGGGACGCGATGGTCGCCGCCACCGTCGCGGCCGCCCAGGGCGTCGCGCCGGGCTGGCGGGCGGGGGTGCGGATGGGCCCGGCGCCCGAGTGCGTGCGCCTGGTGCGGGCGGGGCACGAGGGCGTGGTGGTGTTGCCCGTGACCGTCGCCGGCGCGGCGGTCGGGGCCCTCGAGTGCCGCCGCGCCCTGGGCCGCGGCCGCCGCGTCCACCGCATCCGCGCGTCGGCCGTCGAGGGCCTGCAGACGCTCGCCGCCCAGCTGGGCAACGCGCTGTGGCGCGCCGACCTGCTGGAGCAGACGGAGCGCGCGGCGCTCACCGATGGGCTCACGGGCCTGTCGAACCGGCGGGCGTTCGACCTGGAGCTCGCCCGGCGGCTCGAGGAGGCCCGGCGCACCGAGCGCCCCCTGTCGCTGTGCCTGATGGACATCGACCACTTCAAGTCGTTCAACGACACCTTCGGCCACCAGGCGGGCGACGAGACGCTGGCGGCGGTGGCGGCGGCGATCGCGGGCGCGTGTCGCGCGAGCGACGTCCCGGCCCGCTACGGCGGCGAGGAGATGGCGCTGCTGCTGCCGGGGAGCGGCCTGGAGGACGCGATGGACGTGGCGGAGCGGATCCGCGCGGCCGTGGAGGCCATCCCCCTCGACACCCGCCAGGTCACCGTGAGCATCGGCGTCTCGACCACCGACGGCTCGTGCTCCGCCGAGCTGCTGATCGAGGCGTCCGACCGGGCGCTGTACGCCTCGAAGGAGGGCGGGCGCAACCGGGTGACCGCGGAGCGGGCGACGGTCACCGCGGCCTGAGCATGCGCGATGATGCGGGCGTGCGCGACGTCCGCATCGGCACCGCGTCCTGGACGGACCCGGAGTTCATCAAGGCCGGCTGGTACCCGGCTGACGTGAAGGACGACGCCGAGGGGCGCCTGCGCTACTACGCCTCCCGCTTCCCGATGGTGGAGGTCAACGCGACCTTCTACGCGCTGCCCACCGTCGAGACCACGGCCGCCTGGGCGGAGAGGACGCCGCACGGGTTCCGGTTCCACGTGAAGGCCCACCAGGTGATCTCGGGGCATCCGTCCGAGCCGGGGCGCCTGCCGGAGCCGCTGCGCAACCTGCCGTTCCAGCCGGACAAGCGGGGGCGGATCCGCCGGCCCAGCCGGGAGCTGCGCGACGCGGTGATCGACTCGCTGCTGGAGGCGGTCGGGCCGCTGGGGGACAAGCTCGGCGCGATCCTGGTGCAGCTGCCGCCGTACGTCGTCTCGGGGCCGCGGCAGCGCGAGGAGCTGGGACGGATCCTGTCGCGTCTCGCCCCGGCGCGCGCGGCGGTGGAGTTCCGCCACCGCTCGTGGGCCGAGCCCGGCGAGCGCGAGGCGGCGGCGGAGCTGCTGGGCTCGCACGACGCGTCCTGGGTGGTGGTGGACGCGCCCCGCATCGACGCGAAGAACGTGATGCCGCCGATCGTGGAGGTCACGAGCCCCCACCTGGCGTACCTGCGCCTCCACGGCCGCAACGCCGCCACCTGGAACACGGGCCGCACCGTCGCGGAGCGCTTCGACCACGCCTACACCGACGAGGAGCTGGAGGAGTGGCTCGACCCGGTGATCGACATGGCCGAGCGGGCCCAGGAGGTCGCCGTCGTCTTCAACAACAACGCCCGCGACCACGCCCTCCGCAACGCGGAGCGGTTCGGGGAACTGTTGTCGGGGGCGAACCGCCAGGTCCGGCGCTCCGCGTCGTGACCACCGCTCGGGCGCCGGGACCAGCCGGAGGCCGAACCGCTCCGCCGGCTCTTCGGGACATGGGCCCGTCGCACCGGCCGCCCGGCGGCGTCGACGAACGAGCCAGCGTGTATCGACCCGCACGACGGTGAACAACAGGACATGGGCGACCGGGAGGCGAGCGGCGGGGCGCGGGAGGCCCGGCTCCGCCGGACGGCGGAGGCGCAGGGGCTCCGGCTGGAGCGGTCGTGGGACGACGCGGCGGACCCCGCCCGCGCCGGCTACCAGCTCGTCCAACCCGTGCACCCGCGCCGTCGTCCACGGCGGGGGCCTCGACCTCGACGGGGTCGAGGCGTACCTCACCGGGGACCGGGAGGGCGAAGAAATTTGACACGGCTGTCTGACCCGGTGTAACTCTGACACTACTGTAAGAGGTCACCACACCGAAGGGAAACGCCATGTCCGAGCCATTGGTCTTCGTGACCACCCACGCCGTCGGCGACGGCGCGCGCGAGCAGATCGAACGGCTGGCGGAGGCGTTCGCCGACGACGTCGCGTCGCAGGACACCGGCCTGCTCGAGTTCCACTTCCACATGGACCAGGACGGGCGTGAGGCGTCGAACGTGCAGGTGCACGCCGACGCGGCGTCGATGGACGCGTACCTCCCCCTCGTGCGGGAGCGGATCGTGCGGGCGCTGGCCCTGTCCAGGACCCTCAGCATCGAGGTGTTCGGGACGCCCGGCCCCGTGCTGCGCGAGGTGCTCGACCACAACCGGCAGCAGGGCGTGCGCGTGACGGTCATGCCCCGGCGGCTCGCGGGCTTCTCCCGCCGGCTCGCGACGGCGGCCTGAGGTGACGGCGGTCCGGCGGGCGGACGCCGAGCGCAGCATCGCGGCGATCCTCGATGCGGCGCTCGGCGTCCTGGCGGCGCGTCCGGAGGCCGGCATGGGGGAGATCGCCGCCGCCGCCGGGGTCTCGCGTCAGACGGTCTACGCCCACTTCCCGTCGCGCGAGGCACTGCTGGACGCCGTCGCCCAGCGGGCGCTCGCCGAGTCGCTCGCGGCGATCGACGTCGCCCGGCCCGGGAGCGGCCCCCCGCCCGAGGCGCTCGACCGCCTGATCGGCGCGTGGTGGTCGGCGGTCGCCCGCAATGCCCGGGTGCTGCAGGCCCTGGCCGGCGCCCCGGGCGCCGCCGGGGACGCGCGCGACCTGCACGCGCCGATCGTGGACCGCCTGGAGCGCCTGGTGGCCCGGGGGCAGCG
>DASSBX010000286.1:0-3173 GCA_035698305.1 Miltoncostaeaceae bacterium
GACGGCGACCACGGCCAGGGCGACGAGCGCCGCCCGGGTGAACAGCACCCAGCCCCCGCCGCGGTACAGGCGCTCGAAGACGGCGCCCGTGCCGGGCAGCGTCTTCTCGCGGGGCCGCGTCAGGCGCGCCAGCCACCCGTCGCGGGCGTGGGCCCCGGGGCCGTCGACACCCTCCAGCAGCCCGCGCTCGCCGAGCGTCGCCAGCAGGCCCGCCAGCCGCGTGACGCCCGCGTCGCCGTAGCGCCGCTCGGACTCGGCCATCAACTCCGGCAGCGAGCTCTCGCCGTCGAGCATCTGCACGAGCGCCGCCTCGTCCTCGCCCATCCGCAGCAGCTCCGGCATGTGCTCGCTGGACAGCACCCAGCGCAGCCGGCCCTCGTCGGCCTCCAGCCGCTTCAGCCGCCAGCCGGGGCGCATCGCCGGGCGGAAGCCCGCCTGCGTGCCGGGCTGGCGCACGCGCGCGTGGCCGGCGGCGTCGACCACCACGCTGCCGTTGGCCGGCACCACGATCGTGCGGCCCGCCTCCGACGCGTCGCGGTGGCGCTCCAGCCGCAGCTCCACGTCGCCCACGGCGATCGTCGCGCCGTCGCGCAGCGCCGTGGGGCCGCCGACCGGGCGTCCGTCGACCAGCGTGCCGTGGCTGGATCCGGCGTCCTCGAGCACCGGCCCGTCGTCGCCCACCCGCACCCGGGCGTGCGCGCGCGAGACGGTGCGGTCCTCCAGCCGCACGGTGCTCTCCGGGGAGCGGCCGATCGTGGTGACCCCCGCCAGCGGCACCCGCCCGCCCCCCGGCAGCACCAGGTCGAAGGTGGCGGCGCGCCCGCGCACCGGCGCGCCGCACAGCGCGCATACCGCGTCCCGGCGGCCCACCTGCCGGTGGCACGCGCGGCAGAGCACCGTCCCGCCCGCCTCAGCCGGCGGCGGGCGGGGCCCAGACCGGGTTGCCCGAGGCGGCGTCCAGTCGGCTGATCAGCGTCTGGTCGTTGGGCGCCGCGGGCGAGACCCGGACGATGCGCCCGCGCTCGTCGCAGGTCGAGTTGCGCTGGGTGATGGCCAGCTCGCCGCCGTCCGGCCGCCACGCCAGCTCGCAGGCGGCGACGAACGGCTGCTGCTCGGCCTGGGTCCCCAGGACGCCGTTCGTGACGGGAACGAGCCAGAGGGTGAAGGTGTTGCTGTTCCAGTTCGCCGAGAAGGCCACCGTGGCGCCGTCGGGGGAGAACGCGGACGACAGCACCTGGTCGGTCTTGCGGTCCTTGTGCATCCCGTCCGTCACGAGGCCCTGGTCGACCCAGTCGGAGGGGGTCCCCGAGGAGGGGACGGTCGAGGTGAGCAGCTCCAGCTCGGTCTGGGTGTCCTGGCTCGCGGTGACCAGCAGGGAGCGCCCGTCCGGCGACCAGGTGGGCCGGCTGACGTTGCGGTCGCGGTCGGCGATGCAGCGTGGCTCCGCCTGGGTGGCGTCGATGCCGACGAAGCAGACGTCGTAGTCGTCCGTGCGGCCGCCCCGGTTGGAGACGAAGGCCACCACCCTGCCGTCCGGCGAGATCGCGGGCCGGCGGTCGTCGAAGCCCGCGTCGGTCAGCGGGCGCGCCGACCGCGGGTCGGCCGGGTCGAGCACCCAGATCTGCCCGTTCGGCGCGACGCCGGGCGTGGAGCCCTCCTTGCCGCGGCGGTACGCGATCAGCGGCGTCGCGAACGAGGCGTTCGCCTGCTCCTCGACCTCGTCGCTCGCGGCGAGCGGCTCGACGGGCTCGCCGGTGGCGCCGCCGACGCGGACGATGTCGCCGTCCTGGTCGTGGATCACGGCGGGGTAGCCGCGCGAGATGGTGATCGTGACCGTCGCGCCCGGCGCGACCTCGGTCCCGCCCGCCGGCTCCTGGGCCACGACCGTGCCGGCCGGGGCGTCCGGGCTCACGGCGCTCAGCACACCCGGCACCAGCCCGAGGCCGGCCAGGGCGTCGGCCGCCTCGGCCTGCGACCTGCCGGTGAGCGCCGGCACGCTGACGCCGCCTCCCGGGGTGGGCGGGCTGGCCTGCGGGGCCGGCGTGCCGGTGGGGGCCGGGATCGCGACCGGCGCGCCGGGCGGCGCCGGCGTGCCCGGCGCCGTGGGTGTCGGCGTGGCGGGTGCCGTTGCGGGCGGCGGCGTCCCGCCGGGGACCGGCGGCGGGGTGGCGGGGGCGGTCGGCGTCGCGGGGGCCGTCGGCGTGGTCCCCGTGACCGCCGTCTCGGCGAACACCACGTCGATCGCCGCCCCGGTGGCCTCCAGGCTGTCGGGCACCGGGATCTGGTTCGCGATCGTCGCGGTCGCCGGGTCGCCCGGCTGGTTGAGGGGCCGCCCGAGGGTGAAGCCCGCCGCCGCGAGGGCCGCCTTGGCCTGGTCGGCGGTCTGGCCGGTCAGGTCGGGGACCGCCTTCTGCTCGCTGCCCGTCGCGACCTTGACCGAGACGGCGGTGCCCTCCTCGGCCGTGTCGCCGGCCTTCGGCGTCTGCTCGATGATCGAGCCGGGCTTCGCGTTGGGCGACTCCTCCTCGAAGGTCTCCCCGAGCGTGAAGCCCTGCGCCTCCAGCACGCCCTTCGCGGCGAACACGTCGGCCGACTTGGAGAGGTCGGGCACGGCCGCCTCGGAGGTCTGCTGGGAGAGGAACCACACCACCGCCAGCACGATCAGCGGGAGCACGATCAGCAGCCACCAGGGCAGCCAGGGCTTCTGCCGCAGCGTGCCGTTGACGGTGGGCCCGGGCGCGTCGGCGCCCGCCGGGCGGGTGGTGACCTGGAACGGGTGCAGCACCGAGCGGCCGATCCAGATCTGCTTCGGCGGGCTCACGCCGACGGTGGCCTGCACGGTCTCGCCGGGGGCGATCCGCACCGCCCCGTGGATGGCACGGCCCATCCTCTTGCGCTTCTTCAGCCAGCGAACGACCTTGCCCTCGGCCCCGGCCGTCGCGCGGTCGAGCGCCTGCTTGGCCATCTGCTCCGGATCGACGCGCCCGACCCCCGCCGCCTCCGCCCGGTCGAGGGCGCGCTGCGCCTGGTCGATCGGGTCCTTCGCGCGCTTCTGCGGCGGCACCCACGGCTCGCGGAAGGCGAACTCCATGCTGCCCTCGGGATCGACCCCCGCCAGGTCCACATCGACCGGCGCGTTGGCCCGGTTGGTGAGGGAGATATCGAACAGCGCC
>DASSBX010000287.1:0-25781 GCA_035698305.1 Miltoncostaeaceae bacterium
GAGTCGCCGGAGCAGGCGGACGCGAGGCCCAGGACCGCGATGACGCCCGCGACCAGGAGCCTGGACGCCGCGCGCGGTCGCCGCACTAGCCCGCCGTGGCGCCCGAGCGCCCGAAGATCGCCGAGCCCTCGGTGCGGAGCCGGCGGAGCGAGCCGCGGTCCAGCACCTCGACGGCGAGGGCGAACACCGCCACCCCGATCGCCGCGACCAGCGCCATCAGCAGGACCGGCACCACGGGGCCGAGGTCGGCTCCGAACAGGGTGCGGTGGTCTTCGATGTCGCCGAGCACCGACCACGAGAAGGCGTACATCGCGGCGGCGGCGATCAACGCCCCGCCCACCGCCGGCCGCACGGCCTGCCACAGCTGCCGGGGCGTCGCCCCGGTCGCGCGGCACACGCCCGGCACCGTGAAGGCCAGGCCGATCGCGGCCGACACTCCCAGGCCCGCGGCGACGCGCTCCAGCGTGATCCAGTCGAAGCCCCAGATGATCGCGAGGTACGCCGCGAACGCCGCGAACTTCAGGATCGCGAGGCGGAAGACGCGGCCGGGCTGCCCGATCGCCTTGAACAGCTCCATCGACGGCTCGAACAGCGACAGCGGCAGGACGTAGAGCATCATCACCGACAGCACCGGGCCGGTCGGCCGCCACTGCTCGCCGAACAGGACCACCACGAACGGGGTCGCGATCACGGCCAGGATCGCGAACAGCGGGAAGGCCAGCAGCGCGATGTACCGGATGGCCTCGAGAAAGGCGGACCGCAGGCGCGCCACGTCGTCGCGCATCCGGGTGAACGCCGGGAACAGGGCGGCGCCCGCCACGTACGTGGTCGCCTGGGCCGGCAGGATCGCCAGGCGGGTCGCGGCGCCGTACCACCCGACGAAGGTGGGGGACATCGTGCGGCCCACGGTGAGCGTGTCCAGGTAGCCGAAGGCGAGCTGCACGCTGTGGGCCCCCAGGATGTTGCGCCCGTAGTGCGCGAGCTGGCGCCACATCGCGAAGCTCGCCAGCCCCAGGCGCGGCCGGTACCGCGCCAGGACCCACGACCCGAGCACCACCGTCAGCGTGTTGGCGTACCACATCGCCACGAGCGACCAGACTCCCGCCCCCGCGAGCGCCAGGGCGGTGGCCGTCGCGCCGCCCACGAGGGCGCCGAGCGGGTCGACCACCGCCCGCCGGAACTTGAACTGGAAGCGGCGCTGCAGCAGCGCGTCGGTGACGAGGCCGAACGACCGCACGAAGAGCACGCCCGACAGGAGCGCGGCCACCGCGAACACCTGCGGCTCGCCGTAGAACCAGGCGAGCAGGGGCGCAGCCGCGATGCCCAGCGCCGCCGCGCCCAGCCCCGCCAGGGGCACCGAGATCAGGGCCGTGTTGACGGCGACGTCGAGGTCGTCGTCCCCGCGGTGCACCAGGGCGGCCTGGGTGCCGGAGTCGGCGAGCAGCGTGCCGACCGCGATCACCACCACGGCCAGCCCCATGATCCCGAACACCTCGGGCGACAGCAGCCGCGCCGTGATGACGGTGAAGACGAAGGTGACGCCGTAGTGGGCCAGGTAGCCGATGAACGCCCACGCCGTGCCGCGTCCGGTTGCTCGCCGCAGGCTCACGGAAGCTACTGTAGCCGCGGATATGGCCACGTCCCCCCCCGACCGTATACGCGTCCTGTTCGTCACCCCCAACCTTGGTATCGGTGGCGCGGAGCGCCATATCGCCACCCTCGCGCCGGCCCTCGACCCGGCGCGCTTCGAGGCGCGGGTGGTGTGCATCAAGGAGGAGGGGCCGCTCTTCGACGACGTCGTGCGTGCCGGCGTGCCCGCGCTGTCGCTCGGGGCCGGCACCCGCCAGGCCCCGGCGACGCTGGTGCGGCTCGTGCGCATCATGCGCCGGTTCCGTCCCGACGCGGTCATCACCCGCGGGCTCAACGCCGACATCCTGGGTCGCACGGCGGCCACGATCGCGCGCGTGCCCGCGGTGATCCTCTGGAAGCACAACACCGGTCACATCGAGCGCAGCGCCCTCGAGGTGGTGTCCGAGCGGCTGCTCGACCCGGTCACCGACCGCTACTTCGCGGTCGCGCACGGCCAGGTGCCCTACCTCACCGGCGAGCTCGGGTGGCCGGAGCGCAAGATCCGGGTGATCCACAACGGGGTCGATCCGGGGGCCTTCCCCTACCGGGCCCCCGGCGGCGAGCGCCCGGCGGCGGCCGCGGGCCTGGGGATCCGCCCCGGCGACCGGGCCGTCGGGATCCTCGCCGTCTTCCGCCCCGAGAAGGACCACGCCACCTTCATCCGGGCGGCGCGGATCGTGGCCGACCGCATCCCCGAGGCGCGCTTCGTGCTGGCCGGCGACGGGCCGGGCCGCGAGGAACTGGAGGCGCTCACCCGGGAGCTGGGGCTGGAGGACGGCGTCGTGTTCGCCGGCCTGCGGTCCGACGTGGAGGACGTGCTGGCGAGCCTCGACGTCGTCGTGCTCTCGAGCTTCACGATCGAGTGCTTCCCCTACGCCATCCTCGAGGCGATGGCGATGGGGGTCCCGGCAGTCTGCACCGCCGTCGGCGGGCTGCCCGAGATGATCGAGGACGGGGTCACCGGGCGGCTGGTCCCCCCGAAGGACCCCGCCGCCCTGGCGGAGGGCATCATCGACGTGCTCTCCGACGAGGGCCGGCGCCGCGCGATGGGCGTCGCGGCGCGGGAGCGGCTCGAGGCCAATTTCACGCTGGAGCGGTCGGCGGCGGCCGCCGGGGACATGATCGCCGAGGCGATCGCCTCCCCCTCCTGACCCGCCCGGCGACGGGGTTCTCGGGACCCCGCGGGCAGCGTCCGACACGCCCCGTCACGGGTCTCGCCGAGCGGGGCACCGTCCAGAGTCCAGGAGCGACCTAACCGTCCGGGGGTTGGTGCGGAGGCGTTCCGAAAATACGTTGCCTGGAGACCACGGACAGGCGGATGGATGGCATGGAGAACGCAAGCGGAGTGACCGACAACCCGACGCTCTCACGACGGGTCTCCCTGTACGGGCAACCGCCCCCGTTCGAGTCGGCCGCCAACCGCGCCTCGCGGGTCGCCGGGCGCACCGCCCGGCTGGCGTTCCTGTCCGACGCGTTCATCCTCGGCCTGCTGTCGCTCACGCTCCCGAGCATCAGCCCGGAGGGCCCCAGCGGCATCTCCGGCGTCGCTGCGCTGACCCTGTGGGCCATCGTGCTGGCGAGCTACGCGGTGTCGTCGCTCTACGCGACGGTGCAGCAGCCCGACCGCGACGTGCTCAGCGAGGCCCGCCGCGTGGCGATCGCCATCGTCGTCGCCGCCGCGGCCTGGACGTTCATCGCGACCATCGCGATGGACCAGGTGATCGACGGCGACGTCTCGCTGCTGCTCGCCGCGTGGGCGGTCTTCGGCGGCGTGACCACCCTGATGTCGCGGCGCGCCATCCGGCGCCGCGCCGCCCTGGCCGACCCGGACCGCGTGCTGATCGTCGGCGCCGGCCACATGGCCCAGGAGCTCGCGCGCCGCATCGCGGTGACGCCCGGCATGGACGTCGCCGGCTTCGTGGACCACGACCCGATGCCGATCGACCCGTCGCTCGGCCCCATCCAGGTCTTCGACGACTCGACCGACCTCGGCGGCGCCATCGAGAGCACGGAGGCGACCCGCCTCGTCATCGCCTTCTCGCGCCGCTCCGCCGACCAGGTGCTGGAGTCCCTGCGCAACTCGCGCTTCGGCGGCATCCCGGTGTCGGTGGTCCCCCGCTACTTCGAGATCACGCCCTCCCACGCGAGGCTCAGCGAGATCGACGGCATCCCGATGCTCGACCTGCACAGCGCCCGCCTCTCGCGCGGCGCGCGGCTCACAAAGCGGGCCCTGGACATCGTGCTCGCCGGCGGCGCCCTGATCGTGCTGTCGCCGCTGATGCTCGCCGTCGCGATCGCGGTGAAGGCCACCTCGCGCGGCCCGGTCTTCTTCGGCCAGCTCCGCACCGGCCGCGACAGCCGCCCGTTCCGCATGTGGAAGTTCCGGACGATGATCGCCGACGCCGAGCGGTACCGCATGGACCTGGCGCACCTCAACGACATGAACGAGTCGGGGCCGCTCTTCAAGATCCGCAACGACCCGCGCATCACGAAGGTCGGCGGCTTCCTGCGCCGGTTCAGCATCGACGAGCTGCCGCAGCTCTGGAACGTCTTGACGGGCAGCATGAGCCTGGTGGGCCCGCGGCCCTTCGTGGTCCACGAGTCCGACCAGATGGAGGGCTGGAGCCGGCGCCGGCTGGACCTGGTCCCCGGCATCACGGGCCTCTGGCAGGTGCGCGGCCGCAACGAGGTGCCCTACGAGGAGATGATCCGGCTCGACTACCTCTACGTGACCAACTGGTCCGTCTGGTGGGACCTCCGGCTCATGCTCCAGACGATCCCGCGGGTGCTGACCGGCCGGGGCGCGAGCTGACCCGAGCCGTGGGCGCTGCCGTCCGGCCCGGGGCCCGCGAGGGCTCCGGGCCGGGCGGCGTCGCCGTCTGAGCGGACGGGGCTAGCGGGCGCGGACGAGCCGCTCCGCCCCCGCGTGGTGCGCCCGACGGGCGACCTTCTTCGCGCGGGCGACCTTCTTGGCACGGGCCAGCTTCTTGGCCCGGGCGACCCTCTTGGCGCGGGCCAGCTTCTTGGCGCGGGCCAGCTTCTTGGCGCGGGCCAGCTTCTTCGCGCGGGCCGTGAGCGCGGCGGTGGCGCCGACGGGCGCCATGCTCACGGCGTCCGCCTGCAGCACGTCGCCGTTGCCGGCGCGCGCCTGGGTGGCGAGGACGTCGAGCCTGCTGCCCTTCGCCCTGCTGGTGACGTTGACCGTGATCGGCACGAACCGGCTGCTCAGGTTCACGACCGGGCCGCGCACCTGCTGGAGCGTGGCGCCGGAGGCGTTGCGCTCGCGCACGTACAGGGTCACGGGCTTGCCGACCGAGCTCGACGAGGCCGCCCGCACATAGGCCCGCGCCGTGTAGCGGGAGCCGGCGGCCGGGGTCACGACCCGGCCGGGGAAGTCGCCGATCGTGAAGCTGTCGCCGACGCCGCCGAAGCGGCTCTGGGCCACGCGGTTGCCGTGCGGCGCCGCCGGCGTCGCCACGTTGCTGAGCACGCCGCGCCAGCTGCTCCAGCCGGCGAGCGAGCCCTCGAACGAGGGGTTCGAGAGCAGGTTCCCCGCCAGAAGCTGTCCGCCGTCGGCCGGCACGGGCTCCGGCGTCGGGTCGGGCGTCTGCGGCTGGGCAGGCGCCGGGGACGGGGCCGGGTCGGCCGGCTTGGTCGGCGCGGGCTGCGTCGTGGCCGGCGGAGGGGCCGGGGCGGGGGCGGGGGACGGGGCGGTGCCGCCGCCGACGCCCGGGAGCGGGCTGAACGGCAGGATCGGGTTGACGGGGCCGCCATAGGTGGCCTGGTCACTCACATGGGTGACGCCCGCGACGTTCGCCCAGGACTTCGCCTCGGAGTTGGAGTTGGCGATCACCATGTTGCGCACCGGCTTCGCCCAGTCCGAGCGGCCGGTCATGCCCTTCCAGAAGTTGACCTCGCCGTAGGAGTGGTGCTCCACGGTGATGCCGTTGAGCAGCGGGTTGCCCGACGACCACTGGTTGTTGGCCACCAGGACCACATTGGGGCCCATCGCGGCGCGCAGTCGTTGCACGAAGTCCCGGTTGCCGGCGGTCCACTGCGCGCGCTCGGTGGCGCTCATGCTCGACCAGGCGCCGGACCAGAGGCGCTCGCCCACCACGTCCAGGAAGATGCCCTTGGCGTGGGTGGTCGGGAACCACCGCTTGATGTGGTCGACGGCGTGCAGCACCCAGGGCGACCCGGGGCGCATGTCCATCATCGGGGTGCCGGGCCAGTTGTAGCGCTTGGGCTGCCACATGTAGGCGGGGTTGTTCTTCGCGCCGCCGTACAGGTCGGCCTGGGAGCCGGTGGCGTTGCTGTCCTCCCAGTACCCGTCGATCACGTTCACGTACATGTACACCTCGCCGCCGCCGGCCTGGACCTGGTCGATGACGGTGGTGTTGGTGAAGTTGCGGCCGACGACGACGGCGCCGGTCGGCTTGGCGTAGGCGGTCATGTTCGGGGAGTTCGAGTAGTTGAACATGAGCGGGTTCGCGGCCGCGTCGGCGATCGCGGGCAACGCCAGCGCCGCGATGGCGGCGGCACCGGCGAAGAGCCGGGCGAGGCGTCGGGAGGCACGGGGTGCGCGGGCACGCGCAGACACCCGGATGGGCTCGGTCATGGGTTGGGACGTCCTTATCCACGCCGCCCCGCGGAAGGGCGGTCGATTTCAGTGGGCACGCCGGGCCGTGGAGTCCCGGCTCACCCTGTATCGACCGGAGGTGGTCTGCTATTGAGCGGCGCGTCGCCGGCGGACGCCGGAAACCGCGTCGCCAAGCCGTTCTATGAGGATCCGCTCAGGCGGGGGAGGCCATCGGCGCCCCGGGCGCGGGGGTGCGATTGAGGCGCACCGCCCAGCGGCTGAGGAGCAGCACCGCGGTGGTCCGCTCGCCGCGGACGCCCCCGATGCGGTGCACGACGCGGCCGAACCGGTTCCCCGCGTCGATGTGCGACGTGATGCGGGCGACGCCCGCCTCCTCCGCCGCGTTGAGCGTCGTGGCCTGCAGCGCGAACCCGAGCGCCAGGCTCCCCTTGCGGTCCGACAGGATGTGGACGCCGTACCCGTACCACTCCCGCGGGCCGGGCACGACGCGGATCGCGAGGTGCTTCAGGACCAATGGACGGGAGGTTGCCCACACGCAGCCGATCACCTCGCCGTCGGCGACGGCCACCCATCCGTGGTGGCCCTCCCTGATCCCGTCCGGGGCGGCCGGGCCGCCGGCGAGGTTGTCGAACATGGGCCGCATGTACGCGGGGAACCGCGCCCGCATGCCCGGCAGGTCGGCGCCGGTCGCGGACCGGATCGTCACGCCGGGCGGCGGCGCGGCGGTCGGGATCGCGCCCGCCGGGTCGAAG
Source organism: Miltoncostaeaceae bacterium (assembly GCA_035698305.1). Lineage (GTDB taxonomy): Bacteria > Actinomycetota > Thermoleophilia > Miltoncostaeales > Miltoncostaeaceae > Miltoncostaea. Next base: position 6,982 of record DASSBX010000287.1, read on the forward strand.
TCGAACCGGTCGGAGCGGACGCGGCGGACCACGCGGCGGCGGCCGCGCTGCGCCGCGGCCAGCATCCGGCGGCCCCGCCCCCACGGCCGGCGGCCGACGGGGCGCGACCGCAGCACCACCCCCCACCGGTCGGCGACGACGATGCCGTACATCCGCCGGCGCAGCACCCCGCCGGCGGCCCGCTGCACCTCGATGGCGCCCGTGTTGGCGAACTGCACGTGGCTCTCCACCGAGGTCACCCCGCGGGCCCGGGCGAGGCGCCGTGCCTCCCGGACCAGCGCCGAGCCGATCCCCCGCCGCCGGTGCGTCTCCCGCACCGCCAGGCCGAAGCCATAGGCCTCCCCGGGCCGCGGCCGCACCGGTATGCAGTAGTGGGGCGCGACGATGCGCGCCTGCGTCACGAACGTGCAGCCCACGAGGGCGCCGTCCTCCTCGGCCACGACCACCGTGTCCCCACGCGCGAGCCGCCGCGCGGCCTCGGCGGGCGGCACCAGGCCGGCCAGGCCGGGGGCATCGGCTGCGGTCGCGGGGCGCAGCACCACGCCGGCCACCCGCGGGGCCGGCCAGGAGTCGATGGCCGCGGCGTCGACGCCGTAGAGGCCCATGCGCTCACGCCGGATCAGGCGGCGCCGCAGCCGCTTGAGCGGGCCGACCGGGGAGCTCACGCCCGTCGCCGCAGGCGATCCACGCAGCCGGGGATGCGCCGCATGCCCGTGCCGGCCAGGTCCAGGACGCCGGCCAGCGCGATCCCACGCGCCAGCGGATCGAGGACGGCGCCGCGGCGCACGGGGATCCCCGCGAGATCGCGGGCCACCGCCGCCCGCCCGGGGCGCGCGAGCCAGCGCGCCTCCCCGGTCGCCCAGTGGTAGCGGCTGCCGCACCCCGGCTCGGGCACGTCGGGGTCCCGCCCCAGCGCGATCTCGACCGCGATCCGCGGCGTGTCCAGGCCGGCCGCGAGGGCCTCGGCCACCGAGAAGGGGATCCTGGGGTTCACGTCGTGCACCGCCAGCACGCCGTCCGGACTGCGGATGAGGTCGGCGGAGGCCACGCCGCGGTAGCCCACCGCGGCCATGATCGCCAGCGCGGCATCCACCGCCGCCGGCTCGGCCTCGATGCGCGAGGCGCACGTCATGCCGACCCGCGGCGGCCACGAGCGCCGCACCCGGGCGGCCACGCCGCCGCCGCCCGACGCGCCGCGCCAGGCGTGGACGTGCCAGCGCTCGCCCTCCACCAGCGGTTGCACCAGGGCGCGTCCGGTGACCGCCAACACCCGTGCCACGGCCCGGTCGCGGGCCTCGGCGGTCGCCGCGAAGACCGGGCGGACGTAGGTGATCGAGGCGTCGTCGCCCAGGGTGGCCGAGGCGAGCGGCTTCACCACCACCGGCGGCGGCGGCAGCGGCTGCCCGGCGCCGCCGACGACGACGCCGGGCAGCACGGCGACCCCCACCGCGCGGGCGAGCTCCGCGAGCCGCGCCTTGTCGGACAACGCGGCGTACTGCTCGCGGGTCGGACCCGCGACGCGCGCCATCAGGTCGTCGGACGCCTCGACGACCAGCGCGGCGAGGGCGCTCTCCGCGAGCGGCAGCACCACGTCGACGCCCTCGGCGTCCACGTGGCGCTCGAGGGCTCCCGCGAACGCGGCCGACCCGTCGCTCGGCGCCGGCACGGCCACCACCGATCCGCCGCCCAGCCCACGCCGGACGCCCACCACGCCCCGGTCGGAGCCGGCCAGCACGCGGAAGCCCGCCCGGTGCAGGGATCGCACCACCCACGGGCCGGGCCGGAGGTGCGCCTGGGGGACCAGGACCGTCGCGCCCGCAGGGCGCGGGGCGTCACCTCGGCGGACCCGCCCACCGGAGGGACGAGAGAGCGGCGACCGTTGCACGGTCACTCACGCTACTCCCGCTTACGGATTCGACCTACCCCCCGACCGGCCGGGACGCACCCAACCGGTCGCCCGGTCACCGCCGACGCAGGTCGGGGAAGACCGCGGCGACGTCCTCCGGCAAGCCGACGCGCCAGTGGCGCACCCACGTCACCTTCATCCGGAGGCTCCAGACGGCGAGGAGCGCCCGTCCGCCCGGGCCCATGTCACGGTATTCCGCGGCCCTGCGCTCGGCCTCGGCGATCGCGGGCAGCAGCTGGTCGGCCCGGCTCCGCGCGCGGAGCCGGACGCTCTCGGGGATGTCGAACTCGTCCGCCACGAGCAGGTAGGCCTGGCGGAGGTTGCGCCACATCACGGGCAGGTCGCCCGAGATCTGGCCGGCCCGCCGGCGCATCACGGCGAGCGTGCCGGGCGCCCGGACGGCGCCGTAGCCGCGCGCGAGCACCCGGAGCCACAGCTCGTAGTCGTCGGTGCCGGCGAGGCGCGGGTCGAACCCGCCGATCTCCTCGATCACGGACCGGCGCAGCGTCGTGGCCGAGAACGGGATGAAGCACGTCTCGAGCAGCTTCTCCAGGAACTCGACGCGGTCGCGCGGGGGCGGGTCGTACGGGCCCGCCGCCTCCATGAACGTGCGCCGGTGGATCCGGCGGGTCGCGTCGTCGAGGATGTACGCGTCGGTGAAGGCGAGGCCCGCGTTGGGGTTGGCCTCCAGCGCCGCATGCACCGTCTCGAGGTAGGTGGGCAGCTTCAGGTCGTCGCTGTCCAGGAAGGTGATGTACCGCCCCCGCGCCATGGCCATCGCCCGGTTCCGCGCGGCGTTGGCGCCGGCGTTGGGCTGGGCCTCGACGCGGATCCGGGGGTCGTCATGCCCGAGCTCCCGGACGAGCTCGGCGGAGCCGTCCGACGACCCGTCATCCAGGGCGATCAGCTCGAAGTCGCCGAGCGTCTGCGCCTGCGCCGACCTGATCGCGGATCCGACGACGTCGGCCACGTTGTACATCGGCGTGATGATCGAGAAGAGCGGGCTCTCCATGCCGGCCACCTTGCGGGACGCGGGCGCCGGACCGGGACTGGGCATGACGGTGCTCATCGGATCTGGGAACGGAGGACGGAATAGGCCTCGGCGTACTCGACGCCGATCTCGCTGCCCCGCAGATACGCGAGCGCCTTCACGTTCTCGACGGATCGGATGTGCGGAGGCTCGCGCAGCTGGGTGGGGTAGAGCCGCACCCCGTCCAGTTTGACGTCGATGACCTCGGAGATGTCCAGGTACATCTGCGGCCGGAAGGCCTGGTCGGACCAGATGATCTTGGGGATCTCGTAGGTCAGGACGTTGACGGGGAAGAACTTGCCGGTGTTCTGGGCGATCGGCCGGGCCGCGGCGAACGCGGCGCGATAGGTCGCCCGGTGGTCCTGGTCGAAGTCGTGGAAGTCGGGGATGAGCAGGACGTCGGGCTCGTACCGGTTGTAGGCGTCCTCGAAGAAGTTGACCATCTCGCGCTGGCTCACGGTGTCCAGCTGCTCGATCAGGTCGCGCCCCTTGTAGAGGATCTCCCAGTCGAAGCCCACCCGCTCCGCGACCGCCTCGATCTCGGCGACGCGCTCCTCGACGTTCGTGACCTCCGGGTGGCCCCAGTGCTTCAGTCCGTCGACCGCCATGAAGATGCAGTCGACCTTGGCCCCCGCCCGGTGGGCGAGGGCCATGAGGCCGCCGGCTCCGAGGACCTCGTCATCGGCGTGCGGCGCGATGACGAGGATCTTCCCGAAGCGACTAAAGTCGAGCATTCATGCCGCGCATGTCCGCGTTGACCTTGTAGTACTGGATGGTCTCCTCGATCAGCTCGTCGAGGGTGATCTCCGGCGCCCAGCCCAGGGCCGCGGCGTTCTTGATCTCCGGGAGCTTCTCGAAGCTCTCCGCCTCCTCGTACTGCGGGCCGTAGATCTTGGAGGAGTCGGCGTAGATGATGTCCGACTCCGAGCCGGTCTCGGCCTTGATCCGCTCGGCGAGCGCGTACACCTCGGTCGTGTTGTCGGGGTTGCCGACGTTGTAGACCTTCGGGTTGGCGAACGCCTCGGGCGTGAGGTGGTCCGTCACGAAGCGGCAGAGGTCGGTGACCGACAGGAACGCGCGCTTCTGCTTGCCGGTGGCGAACACCGTCAGCGGGCGGCCCTGGAGGGCCTGCTGCACGAAGGTCGGCATCACGAACCCGCCGAAGCGAGACTGGCGCGGGCCGGCGACGTTGAACGGCCGGATGGTGGCCGAGCGCAGGCCGCGGTCCTTGCTGTTGATGCACATCGACTCGGCGGTCAGCTTGCCGAGGGCGTACTCGATCCGCGGGTTGAAGTACGGCGGGACGCGGATGTCGCCGTCCTCCTGGAGGATGCCGCTCTTCCCGTAGATCTCGGCCGAGGAGAAGTTGACGAGCGGGATGTCCGCCTCGATGCACTTCTCGATGACGCGCGACGTGGTGCCCACGATGGCCGGGCCGAGCTGGCCGGCGTACTGGAGGATCGACGCCGGGCCCACGTAGCTCGCGCAGTGGACGACCATGTCGAAGCCCTCGAGGCTCGCCCGCTTGACGAGGTAGTCCTCGACGCTCTCGGCCGCGAAGGTGATCGAGCCCTGCGGGACGTCCAGGTCCTCGGCCTCCACGACGCTGGAGACGCACGAATCCACGATCGTGACGGTGGCGCCCTGTCGTACGAACGCCTCGGTCATGAACGACCCCACGAAGCCGAGGCCACCGGTGATCAGGATGTTCTTGCCAGTCTGGTCGCTCATCCGATCCTTCTCCGTTGACAATGTCTCTGTATCTGGCTCGGCTCGAAGTCCGTGCCACTTGAACTGGATGAGAAGGTACGACCGCCACGGGGACCCCGCGCCCCCCGCGAGGATAGGTAGCCGTCGCACGACCGTTCAGGTGGGCTGGCCCCCTCGCCGCGGAAACCCCTCCGGATGCTGCTGGAGGTACGGTTTTCCCCCGGTCCGCAGCCCTTTTTGGGGAAATTTTGAGCGTTTCGTAAGAGACGTGCGAGGGGTTGCGCCCGTCGGCTAAGGTCCGCCGGCCGCTGTGCCGATTGGCGGCGTGCCCAAGTCCAGTGTGCCGAAGTGCCCGATCCGAACGGTGGCCACCGCGACGGACTACGCGCGGCCCCAGGGGGAAGATATGCAGCTGCGCCCTGCGCCGGTCCTGCCGATCCGTCGACGCCTCGCGGGAGTGCTGGCGGCCGTCCTCGCCGCCCTCGCGGTGGGAGCGTGGGGGGCCTCCACGGCCTCGGCCGTGCCATCCGCCGTCGTCCACTACGCGCCGAGCCTGCCGGCCAGCCTGGACCAGTACGCGGCGCCCGGCAACGTGATCATCGTGACCGCGGAGCAGCGCAACCGGAACCCCACGCGCCTCCGCGCGTGGCGGGCGAAGGGCGCCATCGTGATGGCGTACGTGAACCTCGTCGACTACATCAAGCCGCTCGACCCGATCCAGAACAACCTGTACGGCGGCAGCTTCCCGTCGGCGTGGTTCTACCCGGGCAACCTCTCCAACTGGCCCGGCACGCGACTGCTGGACCTGCGCGCCTCGAGCGCGGTCGCCACCTACAACGGGTTCACCGGCACGTGGGGCCAGTACGCGGCCCACTGGATCCGCAACGAGGTGATCAAGGACGGGTCGCTCTTCAACGGCGTCTTCCTGGACGTGTGGGGCGCGCGCCTGTGGGGTGTCCCCTCGGTGCCGAGCGGCCCCGGCTCCGACTGGGAGGCCGGCATCGCCAGGTGGGGTCAGGACATCCGCAACGCCGTCGGCCCGACCGTGTTCATCGTGGGCAACAACCACCAGACCCGCAAGACGGCCCAGCCGCTCAACGGGAAGATGTGGGAGAGCTTCGACGGCGCCAGCAGCGGCTACAACCAGCTGACCGGCCGCGGTGAGTCCGAGGGCCTGATCTACACGTTCGAGTACCCCGAGTGGGACAGGCCCCAGCTGGACATCTTGTGGCGCAACGAGGCGAGCCCCTCGGAGGCCACCAAGAGCATGCTGGTGAGCTCCGCGAACCGGGTCACCAAGACCGGCACCGACATCGTCGTGGGGTCGTCCGACCACCAGGGCGGCTTCCCCGCGCCGTTCGGCGGCGGCGGCGGCTCGGCCCCGCCGGCCGTGGTCCTGCCGGGGACCCCGGGCGCGGTGTCCGCGCCCAGCTCCGGGAGCGGCGGCGGCGCCGGCGGCGGCAAGGCCAAGCGCTCGCGCGTGCTGCTGCCGCTCCTGCGCAGCCAGTTCGAGCGGAGCGGCGTCACCCACCCGTGGACGGCGGTCGTCGGGCCCAAGAGCCGCACGAAGTCCAACGCGGACGGCGTCACGTTCATGACCGGCCGCTCCGCCAAGTCGTTCGCGACCGCCACGACGACGCTGAGCCCGCAGAACCGGGCGCGGGTGGCGGTGCGCCTCAAGATCACGAAGATGCGGCTGCCGCGCGGCCAGGCCCGCGCCCTCATCGCGCTGGGCGCCGGCAAGAGCCACCAGCGTCAGGTGGGCGTGCTGCGCACCACGGCCGGCCTCGTCTGGGCCTCCTGGCGGCGCACCCCGTCCGGCGGCCGCGTGGACCTGGTGAAGACGAAGGCCAAGGCGAAGATCAACCGGTGGGTCACGGTGCGGATCGCCACCGATTGGCGCAGCCGCAAGACCAAGGACAAGGTCGCGGTCGACGACCGCGTGCTGCTGCGGCCCCGCGCCGGCCGGCTGGCCAAGCGGAACGTCGGGCAGGTCGCCGTGGGCCTGGGCCGCGCCTCCACCAGCAGGGAGCTGGCGGCCGTGGTCGTCAGCCGGATCACGGTGGCGGGCTCCGCCGCCTGATCCCGGCTCGGTGGTGACGGGGGGCGCCCGGGCGGGCGCCCCCCGTCGCGCGGTCCACCGCTACGCTCCCCGCGTGCCGTCCGCCCGCTCGCTCAGCACGGTCCAGAACCACCTGCGCCGTCTGAACCCGGCGATCGTCGCGATGCGGCGCGGACTTGCCGCCCGCGAGCGTTACACGGCCGACGAGATGCGGGCCTACCAGGAGCGGCGGCTGCGGGCGCTCGTGCGCTGGGCCGCCCGGCGCTCCCCGCACTACCGGCGCTGGTTCGCCGACGCGGGGGTCGACCCGGCGTCGATCCGCACCCTCGACGACCTGGAGCGGCTGCCCGTCATCGACCGGGCCGACCTGGCCGCGCGCCCCGACGAGTTCCTCGCCGCCCCGCGGCGCCTGGTGTGGCCGTCGCACTCGAGCGGCACCAGCGGCACCCCCGTCACCGTCTACCGCAGCGCCGGGTCGTCGATCTTCGAGCTGGCCTGCCTGCAGCGGCAGTGGGGCTGGTTCGGCATCCCGCCCCGCCCCCGCAGCGTCGAGCTGCGCGGCTCCACGTTCGCCGGCGACGACCCGGCGGTGGTCACGATGGCGAACCCCGGGGCCAACCGGCTGCTGGTGTCGAGCTTCCGGCTGCGCGCCGAGAACCTCCCGGCGATCCGCGCGGCGATCACGGAGTTCCGGCCCCAGACCGTGGAGGGGTGGCCGTCGAGCCTGAGCCTGCTGGCGAGCCTGCTCCGCGACGCCGGGCTGCGGCTGCCGGTGCGCGGGGTGATCACCTCATCCGAGGCGATGTCGTCCGCGCAGCGGCGGCTGATGGGCGAGGTGTTCCAGGCGCCGATCGTCGACCACTACGGCCAGACCGAGCGCGCGGTGATGGCCGGCGGGTGCGAGCACGGCGCCTACCACGTGTTCCCCGACTACGGGATCCTGGAGCTCCACCCGGTCGACGGGGTGCCGGACGAGCGCCGCGTGGTGGGCACCCCGCTGCACAACTTCGCGTTCCCGCTCCTGCGGTACCGCACCGACGACCGCGTCAGCGTCCCGTCCGACGAGCCGTGCCCGTGCGGCCGCCCCTTCCCCCGCTTCGGCCTGGTGAACGGCCGCACGGAGGAACTGGTGCACACGTCTGACGGGCGGCCGCTGCCGCTGGCCAGCGCGATCGTCGACGACCTGGCGGGCCTGCGCGAGGTGCAGTTCGTGCAGCACCGCCCCGGCGTGTTCGAGATCCGGATGGTGCCCGGGGATGGCTACGACCGGGCGGCCGTCGAGGCGCTCGCCCGCCAGAACCTGCGGATGATGGGCGGGCCCGGGGACACGCTGACGTTCACGGAGGTGGAGGCCCTGCCCCGCTCGGCGAGCGGGAAGCTGCGCCTGGTCACCGTCCTGGACGACGGCGGCTTGGCGGATCAGCGCGAGAGCACGTCCGCGTAGGCCTCCAGCAGGCGCTCCCGGGAGGTGCTCCACGAGAGCGACCGCTCCACGCGCTCGCGGCCGAGCGCGCCCATCTGCGCCCGGCGGGCCGGGTCGTCGAGCAGCCCGGCCACCAGCGACGCGAACTCGCCCTCGTCGTTGGGCGTCGCGTAGAGGGCGGCGTCGCCCGCCGACACGCGCGCCTCGCGCAGGTCGAACGAGACGATCGCCCGGCTCATCGCCATGTACTCCACGATCTTGTTCATGGTGGAGACGTCGTTCAGCGGGTTGAGCGGGTCGGGGGCCAGGCACACGTCGGCGGACGACAGGTAGGCCTGGACCGTCGCGTCCGGCACGCGGCCGGTGAACTCCACCCGGTCCTCCAGCCGCAGCTCCTTCGACAGGGCCACCAGGTCGTCGAACGCGTCGCCCGACCCGATGAACGCGGCGTGGACGTCGTCGCGGCCCAGGTCGTCGCGCAGCCGCGCGATCGCCCGCAGCGCGTAGTCGACGCCGTCCTGGGGACCCATCACCCCGAGGTAGCACACCAGGTGCGCCTTCCCGCGCCTCAGCGACGGGTCGGGCGGCACGGGGACGAAGCGCGACAGGTCGGGCGCGCTGCGCACCACGTGGACGTGCTCGGGCGCCATCCTCCCCCGCCGGATCGCCACCTCCCGGTAGCTCTCGTTGGTGGAGATCACCACGTCGGCCATCGCGAACGTCAGGCGTTCCAGGACCACCGACACCTTGTGCAGCAGGCCGGTGCCGCCGAACCGCGACTCGAACAGCTCGGGCACCAGGTCGTGGTGATCGAACAGGAACCGGGTGCCGCGGACCTTGAACGGCAGCGCCACCAGGAACAGCAGGTCCGGCGGGTTGCACGCGTGGATCACGTCGAGGCGGCCACCCTTCGACGCCCTGAACGCGAGTCGCAGCGAGTGGAACAGCGCCGCGCCGTACTCCTTGACGTAGCCGAGGGGCCCGCCGGTCGCCGCCGTCAGCGGGTAGCGGTGGATCTCGACGCCCTCGATGACGGCGTGGGGCTCGGTGTCGCGCTTGGTGCCGCGCGGGCACACCACCACAACCTCGTGCCCGGCGTCGACCAGCGCGCGGCTCTCCTGCCAGACGCGCCGGTCGAAGGGGACCGAGAGGTTCTCGACCAGGACGAGGATGCGTGCCACGGGCGCGCTACCAGGCGATGCCGGCGTACGTCGGCGCCCCGGCCAGCGCCTCCGAGCCCGGGAACCTCACCAGGTCGACGATGGCGCGGCCGTCGGCGCCGGCGAGGGCGGCGACCGCCTCGGGCGGCGCCGAGCCCACGACGATCGTCTCGCCGTGCGCCACGACCCGCTCGGGGGTCGACGCCATGAGCTTCTCGAGGTGGGGGATTCGCGCCGCGATGAAGTCGCGGTTGGCGCCCTGCAGGTGGGAGAGGGCGACGTGGCCGTCGTGGATCAGCAGGTCGTAGCCGCGACCCAGGAGCCGCTCGGCCAGCTCGACCAGCGGGCTCTCGCGCAGGTCGTCGGTGCCGGCCTTGAACGACAGGCCCAGCATGCCGACGCGGCGGTTGCCGGCGCGCTCGACGAGCTGGAACGCGCGCTCCACCACCCGCTCGTTGGAGGGGAGGATCCCGGCGAGAATCGGAACGTCGGTGTCGGTGTGGCGGGCGGCGTGCAGCAGGGCGCGCAGGTCCTTCGGCAGGCAGGAGCCGCCGAACGCGTAGCCGGGCCGCAGGTAGGCGGGCGAGATGTTGAGCTTGGTGTCGGCCCGGAAGATGTCCATGACCGCGTGGCTGTCGACGCCCAGGGCGCTGCACAGCGCGCCGATCTCGTTCGCGAAGCCCACCTTGAGGGCGTGGAAGGTGTTGTCGGCGTACTTGGTCATCTCCGCGACGCGCACCGGGACGCGGTGCACCGGGCCGGGCAGGCCCTCGTACAGCCCCGCGACCACGTCGCCGCTCGCCCCGTCGAGCTCGCCGATGACCGTCTTCGGCGGGTCGTGGAAGTCGCGGACCGATGAGCCCTCGCGCAGGAACTCGGGGTTCACCGCCAGGCCGAAGCCCTCGCCGGCGACGAGGCCGGAGCGCTCCTCGAGGATCGGCCTCAGCACGTCCTCGCAGGTGCCGGGCATCATCGTGGAGCGGAACACGACGGTGTAGCGGCCCTCCTTGTCGCGCAGGGCGTCCCCGATCTGCTCGGACACCCGCTGCAGGTACTCGGTGGAGAGGCCGCCGGCCGCGTCGGACGGGGTGCCGACGCAGATGAGGGCGACGTCGCTGCCGGCGACGGCCTCGGCGACGTCGGTGGTGGCGCGCAGCGCCCCGGAGGCGACGACCTCGGCGATCAGCTCGCCGATGCGCTCCTCGACGACGGGCGTGCGGCCCTCGGCCACCATCCGCACCTTCGACGGCGCGACGTCGACGCCGATCACCTCGTGCCCGCGGTCCGCGAAGCACGCGGCCGACACGCATCCCACGTAACCGAGCCCGAACACCGCGATGCGGGCGCTCTCCCCCGTGCTCACACCATCTCCTTCTCCGTGCGCTGACCGCGCGTGATGTTAACTATCGCTTCCCTCCGGATCCGTCCGGATGGGCTCCGTCAGCGGCGGGCGTTGACCACCCGGGTCTTCGCGTTCCGCGGCTGGAGCTGCGCGCTGCCGAGGTAGCGCGCCGTGATCTTCATCGACCGCGCGCGTCCGATCTTGGCCTTCGGGACCGCGAGGGTCACCCGGTAGCGGCACGCGGAGGCGCGGCGGCGGAGCGCCGCCTTCGTCGAGCGGACCACCTTCTTGTTCCCCACGACGCGCACGAGGACCCTGCCGGAGCAGACCTTCGCGCCGGCGGGGGCCTTCACCACGCCCGTCACCCGCAGGCGCAGCGCCCGCCTGGTCGGCCTGAGCGACCGGACCGAGAGGCTGACCGCCTTGGGCTTGGCCCGGGTGCTCCCGCCCGTGGTGCCACCGCCACCGCCGGCGCCGCCCCCGCCGGTCCCGGTGCCCACCGTGATCGTCACCGTGGCGGGCTTGCTGGTGAGGCCGCGGGAGTCGGTGCCCGTGTACGTGAACCTCGCGACCCCGTCGAAGCCGGCGGGCGGCGTGTAGCGCACGGTGGCGCCGGTGCGCGACACCTGCCCCGCCGTCGGGGCCGAGACGGTCCAGGAGGCCACCGATCCCGCCGCCGGCACCATGCAGCCGGAGTCGAAGGTCGTGTTGCAGCTGGTGTTCTTACGGGACCTGACGTCCTGGCCCACCACCTGCCCGGTCAGCGGGACGTCGACGGCCTGGCCGACGTTGGTCGCGACGCTCTTGGCGCTGGCGATCACCCCGGGGATCGTCACGGGAACCGAGACCGTGTTGTTGCCCGTGTCCTTCTCCTCGTAGATGCCCTGCGGGTTGACCGTCGCCGCCAGCCGGTACTGGCCGGGGGTCACGCCGGTGACGTCCACCCACTGGTCCCACAGCTGCGAGTTGTAGAGGTCGCCCCACCCCGGGCTGATCCCCATGTCGAGGTCGCCGGTGTAGTCCGGCTGCCCCTGCATGCACGAGGTGCCGTCGGGCGCGTAGTACTGGGTCGGCGAGCTGTCGTTGCCCCAGCTGTCGTACAGGCAGAAGCCGGCGAGGTTCTTCGCCGCGCTGGTCACCGGGGCGCCGGTGGTGGTGAGCAGCTCGTAGGCCGCGATGCGCTGCGAGTGGAAGTGGTTGTGGCCGAAGGCCGCGGAGTAGCGCAGCGCGTTCTGCTCCCCCGGGCGGCCGAGCACCAGCTCGCGATCATCGTCGGGGGCTCCCGGGAGGCCGCCAGTGTACGTCCGCTGGTACGTGATACCGCTCGTTCGGCGCACCTCGAGCACCCCAGGGCCGTTGTTGTAGATCACGGAGTCGAAGCGGAACAGCGTCCGGCCCGGCATCTCGAGCGTGTCGACCCACCGGGCGTTCGGGCTGCCCGTTCGCGTGTCGGGGAGCTGCGGCGTGAGGTCGGGCCGATCGTCCGGCTGGGCTGCGCCGGCGCCCGCGGCGACCAGTGCGCCGATGCCGGCGGTGGACACGAGCAACGACCCGAGCACGGCCGAGCGAAGGCGGCGGGAGGGGAGGGGCATGGGCAATGACTCTACGAACACCCCCGCCCTCTGAGAGCGGCCCAGGAGTACAGACCGCGACCCCCCCGAAGGGGCGGTTTGGCGGTCGGCGGGGCCGGTCAGCGGCGGGCGTGGACCGTCCGGGTCCTCGCGTTCCGCGGCACCATCTGCGCGGTGCCGAGGAAGCGCGCCGTGACCTTCATCGACCGCGCCCGCCCCATCTTCGCCCTCGGGACCGCGAGGGTCACCCGGTAGCGGCACGCGGAGGCGCGGCGGCGGAGCGCCGCCTTCGTCGAGCGGACGACCTTCCTGTTCCCCACCACCCGCACCAGCACCCTGCCGGAGCAGACCTTCGCGCCGGCCGGGGCCTTCACCACGCCCGCGACCCGGACGCGCAGCGCCCGCCTGGTGGGCTTGAGCGACCGGACCGAAAGGCTCACCGCCGTCGGCCTGGGGCGGGCGGTTCCGCCGGTCGTGGCGCCGCCGCCGCCGGTCGTGGCGCCGCCGCCACCCGTGGTGTCGCCACCCCCACCGCCGCCGGTACCGCCGCCGCCGGTCCCCCCCGGCGTCACCGTGATCGTGACGGTGGCGGGCGTGCTGGTGAGGCCGCGGGAGTCGGTGCCGGTGTAGGTGAACGTTGCGACACCGGTGAAGCCGGCGGGCGGCGTGTACCGCACCGTCGCGCCGGTGCGCGACCCCTGCCCCGCGCTCGGCGCCGAGACGGTCCACGACGCGACCGACGACCCCGCCGGGACCATGCAGCCGGCGTCGAAGGTGGTGTCGCAGGTCATGTTCCTGCGGGAGCGGACGTCCTTCCCGATCACCCGCCCCGTCAGCGGGATGTCGACCGCCGACCCGGCGACCGTCGTCGTGCTCCTCGGGTCGACGATCACCCCGGGGATGGTCACGGGCACCGACGCGGAGTTGTTGTCCCTCGTCTGCTCCTCGTAGATCCCCTGCGGGTTCACCGTCGCCGCCAGGCGGTAGTCGCCGGGGGTCACGCCGGTGACGTCGACCCATTGGTCCCACAGCTGCGAGTTGTAGAGGTCACCCCAGCCGGGGGTGATCCCCATGCGCAGGTCGCCCGTGTACCGGTCCTCACCCCTGGCGCACGAGGTGTTGTCGTTCGGGTAGAACTGGCCCCCGCCGCTGCCCCAGCTGTCATAGAGGCAGAAGCCGGCCAGGTTCTTCGCGGCGGCAGCCACCGGGGCGCCCGAGGTGGTCCGCAGCTCGTACGCCGCGATCCGCTGCGAGTGGAAGTGGTCGTGACCGGTCGCGTACGAGTAGCGCAGCGCGTTCTGCCCAGTAGGCCCACCGGACGCCAGCTCCCGCAGCGCCGGGCTCCCACCGGCGGGCACCGTCTTCGAGGTGCCGACGGCGGGCGGGCGGCCACCACCCCAGGTGCGCTGGAAGGTCGTGCCGCCGACGCGCGTGACCTCGAACACCCCCGGCCCCTGGTTGTAGATCACGGAGTCGAAGCGGAACAGCGTGTGGCCCGGGATCTCCAGGGTGTCGACCCAGCGGGCGTTCGGGCTGCCGCTCCGGGCGTCCGGCAGCTGGGCGGTCAGGTCGGGGAGGTCGCTCGGCGGGGCGCCGGTGCCCGCGGCGACGATCGCGCCGAGGCCGGCGGTGGACACGAGCAACGACCCGAGCACGGCCGTGCGGAGGCGACGCGAAGGAAGGGGCATGGGGAGGGACCCTACGAAGGCGCGCGCCGCGAGCGCAGGCCCGGGAGTACAGACCCGGACCCCCCGAAGGGGCGGTTTCCAGGGTCAGCGGGGTGTGGTCCCCCGGCCCGCGTTCGCCCGGGATGCCCGGAGGCAGCGCTCGATCACGTCCCCCACGCGGTCGGCGACGCGGTCGAGCCGGCAGGTGTCGTCCACCAGCGCCCGCCCGGCCAGGCCCATCTCCCGCGCCCCGGCGGGGTCGGAGAGCACCGCGTCGAGCGCCGCCGCCAGGGCGGGCGCGTCGTCGACCGGCACCAGGCGGCCGGTCTCGCCGTCGCGGACCACGTCCGGCACCCCGCCCACCGGCGTCATCACCACCGGCAGGCCGTGGGCCATCGCCTCCAGCATCCCCATCGGCAGCCCCTCCGTGCGGCTCGGCAGCGTGAACACCGTGCCGCCCGCCAGCAGCCCGTCGCGCGCCTGCGGATCGACCCACCCCGGCAGGTGGACGCTCGCGGCCACCCCCAGCGCGCCGGCGAGGGCGCGGACGGCCCGCGGGTCGCCATCGCCCGCCAGCACCAGGACCGCCCCCTCGTGCCGGCCCCTGATCGCGGCGAACGCCCGCACCAGCACCTCCGACCCCTTCGCCGGCCCCAGGCGGGCGAGCGTGAGGATGCGGGCCGGGCGGGCGGCGGGATCGGCGAGGCGCGCCGGGATCGTCACCGGGTTGGGGATCACGTCCGTCGGCCGCCCCGCGATCGCGCCGACGCCGCGCGCCCAGGTCGGGGTGAGCACCACCACCGCCGCCGCGCGGCGCAGCACCGCGCGAATGACCGCCCGCCCGGCGCGGGGGCTGCCGGCGGCGAAGTCGATGAACCCGCCGCCGTGCACGTGGAGCACGTAGGGGCGGCGGGCGGCCGTCGCCATCGCCGCGACGATCGCCTTGCGCCAGAAGGACGCCCCCGACGCGCTGTGCAGGTACACCAGATCGGCCCGGCGGCACACGAGGATCGCCGCGACGGCCGCGAACCCGCGCAGCGCCGTCCACGCCTTCGCGGGCGCCGAGCCGTCGCGGTGCGTCTGCACCTCCAGCAGCTCGTACCGCTCCGCCAGGCGGGATCCCGCCAGCGCCGTCATCACGGAGCGCACCCCGCCGGCGCTGCGCTCGCCCGGCCCCACGACGAGCACGCGCGGGCGCCGCGTCACGGCGCTCCGGCCTCGATGCGCGTCGTGAGGGTGAGCGGCAGCGTCGCGCGCACGCGGGCCACGATGGTGGGGCTCGGCTCGCGGTGCTCGAGCCCGAGGGAGCGGAAGCCCAGCGGCCGCTCCTCGTCGCCGGTCACCACCTCCCCGGGCGCGCCCTCCACCGCCACGGCGAGGCGCCTGCGGCCGTCGCCCCACACCCACGCCCCGCCGTCGCGCGCCACCGATCCCGGGGCGAGGTGCCAGCGCAGCTCCACGTCGTGGCCGCCCGCCGGGCCCGTGATCTCGTCGACCACCGTCAGCGTCCTCCCCTCCAGGGCGACGCGGCGACGGTGGCGCAACGGCGCGTACGCGTCGTGGTGGGCGACCGCCTCGATCCGGTCGTCGGTGGTCGTCACCTCCTCCAGCACGGCCGCGGGGCGGCTGCGCCACAGGAAGCGGCCGGCGGGCTCGGCGTGGTCGCGGCCGTCGACCGTGATCGTGGAGTGCGCGCCGGTGGAGCGGCCGTAGCGGCGCCAGCGCTCCTCACCGAAGTACGTGAACGTCCCGGGGTCGATGAGGACCTCGTCCCCGTCGACGGCGAGGCACACGGCCAGCAGGTCGGCGTGGCCGTGGGCGGCCATCGGCTCGAGCCCCATCGGCCCGGCGTCGAGCACCGCGCGCAGCTCCCCCCGCGCGTCGCGGGTGCGCAGCACCGCGTAGCCCCCGTGGGGGAACACGGCGCTGCCGGGGACGCTGGCGGGGGCGGCCGCCGCGTCGGTCGCCCGGGCGGCTCCGGCGAGCCAGACGGTGGCCTCGTCGACCCCGGGGTCGAGGCGCGGCAGGTCGGCGCCCAGCAACGCCCGGGTCGAGCGCAGGCGGGAGCGCAGGCGGTCACGCTCGTCGTCGGCGGCGCCCAGGTCGACGCCCAGCCCGTCGTCCTCGTCGCCGATCCGCGGAAGCGTCCACCCGTCGCTCGCGAGCGTCCCGATGAACCCGGCGACGCCGGCGAGGGGCCGCGCGAGCCCGTCGGGCACCGGCCTGCCGCCGCGGGCGAGGCACGCCACCACCGCCAGGCCGAGGTCCAGCACGAACCCGTGGTAGCCGACGGCCTGCTCCGCGTCGACGCCGTCGGGGAGCACCTGCGCTCCCAGGGCCCCGCACAGCTCGTCGATCGCCGCGGCCGCGTGCTCCGCCGAGCGCGGCACCTCCGGGAAGCAGAGCGCGCCCACCGCCCGGCCGGCGGCCTCGCCGACCAGGTGGTTGTTGGCGGAGGAGTAGCGCGACGGGTGGCGCTCCAGATGCGCGAGGTGCGCCCCCACCGACCGCAGCAGCCCCTCCGCGAACCCGCCGGTCAGCACGTCGGAGCCGCGCAGCAGCTCCACGGTCCACGCCCACGAGATGAGGCGGATGCCGAGCTCGAGCCCGCTGCGCCAGTGGATCCCCACCCCCGGCGGGCACTGCACCAGGAAACCGTCGATCTGCCGGACCGCCGCATCGGCGAAGCGCCGGTCGCCGGTGAGCCGCCACGCCCGCGCCAGCGTGACGATGTGCTGGTGGCGGCCGAGCTCCCAGATCCACTTGGGGTCGAGGCCCAGATCCCGGTGGTTCACCGCGCTCCAGTGCAGCGCCGGCCAGCGGGCGTCGGCGACCGCGTCGCGGTGCCAGTCGGGGTCGGGGCCCACCACCGCCTCGGGGGAGCCGAAGAAGCGCATCCGCCCCTCCAGGAGGGCCTCGCCGGCGGCGCGGGCGGCGTCGGCGGCCCCGGGGATCGCGAGGACCGCCGCGACGTCGGCGGGCTCGCACAGCGCGGGCGCGCCCGCGGGACGCCGCCACCCGTCGGCGGGCCGGGGGACCCCGGGCGCGGGGACGGGCCCGCGCACCCGGTCGCGGGCGATCAGCGCGGCCTGCCGGGCGCGGTGGACGTACTCGCCGGGTGGCATGACGCGGGCGCGCTCCAGGTACCAGCGCACGCGCGAAGGTACGAGCGGCGGCATCGCGGCCATGATACGCACCGCAGGGCGCCGCACCGCCCCGCCAATTGGCGCGTCCGGCCCATCCCCCCGACCAGTCGCGGGCCTCAAGAGGCCGTGCTTTACTGCCGATCGCTGGGGCGGTGCACCGGCGGGCGCCGGGTGCCGGGGCTCGGTACTGGCCCCGACGACGCGACCCGGGACGTTCTGATGGAGAACCTGCAGAAGCAGCTCGAGAGCCTGAGGCGATGGCGGTGGCTCATCCTCGCCTTCGTCGTCCTCGCCACGGTCGCGGCGGTCGCCATCGCGCTGGCCGGCGGCACGCAGTACAAGGCCACGGCGACGGTCGTGGTGGGCTCCGCGTCGACGCAGAGCTCGAGCAGCCGCTCCCCCGACCAGGACGCCGTCCTCGCCCGCGGCTACGTCGAGCTCCTGAACTCGAAGTCGAAGCAGGACGCGCTGAAGGAGGCCGGCAACATCTCCGGCGACGTGGACATCGAGGCCACGCCGGTCGCGACGAGCCCCTTCATCGACATCACCGCGACCGCCTCGACCGCCGAGGAGGCGGTCTCCGCCTCGAGCGCCTTCGCGCAGGCCTTCGTGGACAACACGCTCAACACCTTCAACGACATCGTGTCGGTCCGGCTGCAGCCGCTGCGCCAGCGCCTCACGCAGCTTTCGACCCAGATCGCCGAGAACCAGCAGCGTCTCGACGACTCGCAGCGGAGCGTCAACAACGGCGGCGCGCCCCTGCTCACCGCGGGCGAGAGCGCGAAGCTCAAGGGCGAGGTGCAGCAGCTGCAGGCGGAGGCCACCGGCCTCAGCGAGCAGCTCCGCGAGCAGGCGGCCGTGGTCGGCAACCCGAATCTCGCCGGCCTCTACTCCGAGCCCGCCGGCGCGACGGTGGTGCAGTCGAGCGTGACCCGCAACGCCGTGCTCGGCATCATCGGCGGCCTGCTCCTGGGCGGCGCCGTGGCCCTGATCCTCGGCTCCCTGGAGCTGCGCATCCGCTCCTCGCGCGACGTCCGCGACAAGCTCGACCTGCCGACCATCGGCTCGGTCAGCCGCGGCCGCGGCGAGATCGCCGAGGCCCGCCGCACCGAGGACTTCAAGGCGCTCGCGACCGCCCTGTCGGTGATGAAGCCGGCGGTGTCCTCCGTCGCGGTCGTCAGCCCCGGCGACGGCGAGGGCAAGTCGCTCATCGCCAGCAACCTGGCCCGCTACCGGGCGGCGCAGGGCGCCCGCGTGATCCTGATCCACGCCGACATCCGCGACCAGCGGGCGTCGCTCAACGGCAGCGACAACGGCCGCGCCGCCCGCGACGGCTCCCCGGGGCTGTCCGACCTGCTGGCCGACGCCGGCCGGCCCGACATCCAGGCCTACCTGTCACGGACCTCCCAGCCCAACCTGTACGTGATGAACGCCGGCGCCGACGCATCCGACCCCTACACCCTGTTCTCCAGCTCGCGCATCAACGAGGTGATGAGCCAGGCGGGCCTGGAGGCGGACCTGGTGGTCGTCGACACGTCCTCGCTCCTCAGCGCCGCCGAGAGCCAGATCATCTCCGCCGGGGTGGACGCGAGCGTCCTCGTCCTCGACACCACCCTCACCCAGCCCACCGCGGCCATGGAGGCGCGCGACGTGCTGCAGCGGAGCGGCGCCAACGTGGTCGGCGTGATCCTCAACCGGGTCAACAAGGGCTCCTCCATCCTCTCCTGATCACATGCCGGTGATCCCCGCAGGCATGTCCGGCCGGGGACCGGGTGCCCGGACC
>DASSBX010000288.1:0-5148 GCA_035698305.1 Miltoncostaeaceae bacterium
GCCACTCATTCGTGTCGAACTGGGGCGAACTGCCGAACCGACGAGCCCTGTCGGCCGATCTCCCCGATCGGGGGATCTGGCGGTTCAGGCGCGCGCGGCAGCGGGCGTCGCGACGGCCCTGAACCCCGGGGCGTCGAGGCGCTCCGCGGCGGCCTCGGCGGCCTCCCGGTCGGCGAAGATCCCCGCCAGGCATGCACCGCTGCCGCACAGCAGCACGGCCGGCGCGCCCGCGGCGCGCAGGGCCGCCTCGCGCTCGGCCAGGCCGGGCGCCAGGGCGCGCGCCGCGGGCCAGAGGTCGTTGCGCAGCCAGCCGGCGAGGTCGGGCATCGCCGGGGGCGCGTCGTCGCCGCCGGCGGGTGGCGGCGGCGGGTCGCGGTCGAAGCGGTCGTAGACGGCGGCGGTGGACAGCCCGGCGTCGGGCATGGTGAGCAGCGCCGCGAACCGCGGCGCGCGGGCGGGCGTGAGGTCCTCGCCGCGCCCCTGCGCCCACTGGGCGCCTCCGCGGACGAAGAACGGGACGTCGGACCCGACCCGCGCCGCCACCCGCTCCAGCCGGGACGGGCCGAGGCCCAGGCCCAGCAGCTCGTCGGCGGCGACGAGCACGGCGGCGGCGTCGCTGGACCCGCCCCCCAGGCCCGCCTGCGCGGGGATGGCCTTGTCGATCTCCACCCGCAGGGGCAGCGGCCGGCCCACCTCCCGCTCGAGCGCGTCGAGCGCCGTCCACGCGAGGTTGGCGGCGCCGTCGATCCCGTCGCACGTCACGGCGCGCGCCGGCGCGGTCTCCACCCGCACCCGGTCGCGGGGGGCGTCGAGCGCGACCATCAGGCTGCGGAGCGGGTGGTAGCCGTCGTCGCGCCGCGGTCCCACCAGCAGGCGCAGGTTGATCTTGGCGGGCGCGGTGAGGGTCACTCCGGCCACAGCGGCTCCCGTGCCAGCGCGGCGTAGGCGGGCGGGGGGACCGCCTCGGGCCGCACGCCCGGCGGCACGCCCGCCGCCGCCAGGGCGGCGGCGACCCGGGCGCGGTCGGCGCCCGCCCCCGTCAGCGCGTTCAGCAGGGTCTTGCGGCGGGCGGAGAAGGCGGCCCGCACCACCGCGCGCACCTCGGGCGCCGGGCCGGGCGCGGTGCGGCGCAGGGCGACCAGGGCGGAGTCGACCCGCGGCCGGGGCGCGAACACCTCGCGTCCCACGGAGCGGCGGAACGTCGCCGCGGTCGCGAGCTGGATCAGCACCGACGGCGCGCCGTAGAGCCGGGACCCCGGCCCGGCGAGCCAGCGGTCGACCACCTCGCGCTGCGCCATCACGCACCAGCGCTCCACGCCGGGCAGCGTCCACATGCTCTCGGCCACCAGCGGCGTCGCGATCGAGTAGGGCAGGTTCGCCACCAGGGCGGTGGGCGGCGGGTCCAGGGCGCCCAGGTCGAGCCTCATGGCGTCGCCCCAGTGGACGCGGACGTCGCCGGCGCCGGCGATCGCGTCGCGCAATGCCGCCTCCAGCCGGCGGTCCATCTCGATCGCGTGGACGGTGCGGGCGGCGCGCGCCAGGGCGGCGGTCAGGACGCCGAGCCCGGCCCCGACCTCGAGCACGACGTCGTCCGGCCCGACGGCGGCCTCGCGCACCGCCAGGTCGACGAGGTTCTCGTCGAGCAGGAAGTGCTGGCCCAGGTGGGTGTCGGGCCGCAGGCCGTGGGCGGCGAGCAGGCGCATGACGCCCACCCGTCCGGGCGGCCGCGCCGGCCCGGGGTCACCAGCCGAAGACGCGGGCGGCGTTGCGGGTGGTGAGGGCGTCGAGCTCGGCCTCCGTGACGCCGCGCAGGCCGGCGATGAAGCGCAGCGTGTGCGCCACGTTCGCCGGCGTGTTCGGCCGCCCGCGCCGCGGCACGGGCGCGAGGTAGGGGCTGTCCGTCTCCACGAGCAGCAGGTCGCCGGGCACATCGCGGGCGGCGGCGTGCAGGGCCTGCGACTTCGGGAACGTCGTCTGCCCGGCGAAGCTCGTCATGTAGCCGCGCGCCACGACCTCGTCGAGGTGCTCGGGGATCGAGAAGCAGTGCAGGATCACGGGGTGCCCGTCGGCCTCGGCGGCCAGGACGTCCAGGGTCTCGCGGGCCGCGTCGCGGGTGTGGACCACGACCGGCAGGCCCGCCTCGCGGGCGATGCCGATCTGCGACGCGAACGCCCGGCGCTGGTTCTCCGGGGTCGCGTTGGGGCGGTGATGGTCGAGGCCGCACTCGCCGATCGCCACCACCGCCGGGTGGGCGGCGAGGCGGCCGATCCACCGCTCGTCGGCGGGTCCGTAGTCGTCGGCGTCGTAGGGGTGCACGCCGACGGCGGCCCGCACCATGTCGTGCTGCTCCGCCAGCGCCACGGCGCGCTCGCTCGACTCGCGGCCGACGCCGATCGTCACGACGCGCTCCACCCCCGCCGCCCGGGCGTCTGCCAGGATCGCGCCCGGCTCGCCCTCGCAGGAGTCGAGGTGGGCGTGGGTGTCGACTACGCCGCCACCTCCTCGACGCGCGGGAACAGCGGCCCGGCGGGCGCGACGGTGGCGCCGGCGCGGCCCGCGCCCCACGCCGCGGAGGCCAGCGCCACGTCGGCGGGGTCCTGGCCCAGGGCGGCGAGGATCTGCTCCGCCGAGCCGGGGATGACGGCCCACAGCATGATCGCCACGGCCCGCAGCCCCTCGGCCAGGGCGAACAGCGTCGCGTCCAGCTCGCCCGCCTTCGCGGGGTCCTTCGCGAGCGTCCACGGCGCCCGCTCCTCCACGAGCCGGTTGAGCCGCTGCACCAGGCGCCAGGCGTCCTCGGCGGCGCGCGACAGGTCGAGCCGCCCGAAGTCGGCGCACAGCGCCTCCAGGGCGGCGGCGACCTCGCCGGCCACCTCGCCCTCGGTCCCCGGGTCGGCGGGTACGACGCCGTCGCGGTAGCGGCCGACCATGCTCACCACGCGGTTGAGCAGGTTGCCCAGCTCGTTGGCGAGCTCGCCGGAGTAGCGGGCCTCGAAGCCCTCGGCGGTGAACGTGCCGTCCTCGCCGAAGCGCACCTCGCGCACCAGGTAGTAGCGCAGCGCGTCGATCCCGTACGCGTCGATGAACGGGAACGGGTCGACCACGTTGCCGGTCGTCTTGCTCATCTTCTCGCCGCCCTTCAGGACGTACCCGTGGATCATCAGGCGGCGCGGCAGCTCGAGGCCGGCGGCCATCAGCATGGCCGGCCAGATGACGGCGTGGAACTTCAGGATGTCCTTGGCCATCAGGTGGAGGTCGGGCGGCCAGAACCGCTCGGTCAGGTCCTCGCCGGGGCGCGCGTAGCGCAGGGCGGTCCAGTAGTTGAGGAGGGCGTCGATCCAGACGTAGATCGTCTGCTCGGTATCCCACGGCACCGGCACGCCCCACTCGACCTGGGCGCGTGAGACCGAGAGGTCGTCGAGCCCCAGCTCGATCATCCGGCGGGCCTCGTTGTACCGGGCCTTCGGCCCCACCCAGCCGGGGTTCGCGTCGTAGTGGGCGAGCAGCCGGTCGCGGTACGCCGACAGGCGGAAGAACCAGTTCTCCTCCTCCACCCACTCGACCGGCGTCTTGTGGACCGGGCAGAGCCGCCCCGGCAGCAGGTCGGACTCGGCGTAGAAGGCCTCCGACGCCGAGCAGTACCAGCCGCCGTAGCTGCCCTTGTAGACGTCGCCCGCCTCGTGGAGGCGCGCGAACAGGCGCTGGACCTCCGCCTCGTGCTCCGGGTCGGTGGTGCGGATGAAGAAGTCGTTGGTGGCGCCGAGCACGCCGCCGAGGTCGCGGAACCGGCCAGACAGGATGTCGGCGTGCTCGCGCGGCGTCCGGCCCTCGGCCTCCGCGGCGGTGGCGATCTTGCCGCCGTGCTCGTCGGTGCCTGTCAGGAAGAAGACGTCCTCCCCCAGCTGCCGGTGATGGCGCGCGATGACGTCGGCCATGATCGTGGTGTACGCGTGCCCGATGTGCGGGTCCGCGTTGACGTAGTAGATCGGCGTCGTCAGGTAGAAGCGTCCGTCGGCCACGACCCCGGAGTGTAGTCACCGCCGTGCCCCCGCCTCCCCGCACCCTCGCCGCCGTCTGCGCCGTCGCCGACCGCCTGGGCGCCGCGGGCGTCCCGTGGGTGCTGGGCGGCAGCGCGGGGCGCGCGCTGCTGGGCTCCCCCGCGCGGCCGGGGGACATCGACCTGGAGGTCGCCGAGGCCGACGTGCCGCGCGCGGCGGCGGCGTTCGGCGCGGAGGCGGCGCGGTCGTCGGGCGGCGGACGCAGCTCGCTGCGGGCGGCGGGGGCGGTCGCCGGGATGGCGGTGGACGTGACCGGCGGGCTCGTCGTCGAGGGCCCGGAGCTGCGCCTGCCCGACGGCTTCGCCCTGCAGCGCGCCTGGGCCCTCCCGGTCACGGTCGCGGGGAGGGTGGTGGCGGTCGCGCCGCCGGAGGAGGCCCTGGTGCGCCGCCTGGTGCAGGGCGACCGGGAGGGGCTGGCACGGCTGGCGGCCCTGCCGGGGCTGCCGCCGTTGCGCGCCGCCTACGTGGCGGAGCGCCTGCGGTCGGCCTCCTCCACCGCCGCCCGGTAGGCGGCGTTCCGCCGGGCCAGGCCGAGCGCCGCCGCCAGGTCGGCGACCCGGCCGGCGCCCAGGCCCGCGTCGAGCATGTGGCCCACGGCCGCCCGCAGGCGGCCGGCGTCGCCGTCGTCCGGCGCCTCGGGCGGCGCGACCCCCAGCACCAGCACCACCTCGCCCTTCGGGGGCGCGCCGAGCCGGGCGGCCAGCTCGGCCAGGGACCCGCGCAGCGCCTCCTCGTGCAGCTTCGTGAGCTCGCGCAGCACCGCCGCCGGCCGCTCCGGCCAGCGGGCCGCCAGCTCGCGGAGCAGGCTGGGCAGGCGGTTGGGGCTCTCGAACACCACGACCGGCACGTCCAGGGCCTGGAGGCGCTCCGCGAACGTCCGCCGCTCGCCCGCCGACCGGGGCGCGAAGCCGGCGAAGTGGAAGCCGCCGCCATCCGCCAGGCCGGAGAGCGCCAGCGCCGTCGTGACCGCGCTGGGGCCGGGCACGACGGTCACGGGGATCCCCTCCGCCACCGCGGCGCGCACGAGCCGGGCGCCCGGGTCGCTCACGAGCGGCATGCCGGCGTCGCTCACCAGGGCGACCGTGTCCCC
>DASSBX010000289.1:0-2207 GCA_035698305.1 Miltoncostaeaceae bacterium
TGGACCGGCGCGCCTGGCACCTGGCGATGGCCGCCACCGGCCCGGAGGAGATGACCGCGCGGGCGCTCGAGGACGCCGCCGCCCGCGCGGCGGGACGCACCGCCTACACGGCGGCCTGCGAGGCGCTCGAGGCCGCGGCCCGCCTGTCACCCGAGCCGGCCGAGCGGGGCCGTCGCCTGGACGCCGCCGCCCAGTCGGCGATGGCGGGCGGGGCGTTCGAGCGCGCCGCCCGGCTGTTCGACGAGGTCATCGACCTCGCCGCGGAGCGCGGCCAGGTGCTCCGCTCCATGGCGGGACGCGGCAACGTCGAGATGCTGAACGGATCGACCCGGGCGGCCGTGGACATGCTCACCGCCGCCGGGGAGCGGATGCGGGAGGAGTCCCCCACCGCCGCGGCGGCCCTGCTGGTGCAGGCCGTGCTCCCCTGCCTGCTGCGCCGAGACCTGGAGCACGCCCGCGACCTGGCGGCGCGGGCCGCCGCGCTCGTCCCCGAACCCGACGCGTCGCTCGGCGCGCAGCTCGCCGCGGGCCGCGTGATCACCGCGACGTTCACCGGGGCCCCCGCCGCGCTCGACGCGTCGGACGCCGCCGAGCTGCGGCGCCAGACGGCCGCCGGGGAGCCGCTCGGGTTCATCTGGTCGGTGACCCACCTGATCTCGCTGAACCTCCGGGAGCGGTACGCCGATGCGCTGGCGGGGCTGGACGCCGTGATCGCCGCGGCCCGCGAGCACGCGACGCCGTCGCTGCTGCCCTGGCCGCTCGCGGTGCGGGCGGACGTCCGGCGGCGCACCGGCCGCCTCCCGCAGGCGGCGGCCGACGCCGCCGAGGCGGTGCGGCTGGCCGAGGACATCGGCCAGGCGCCCATCGCCGGCTACGCCCTGGTGGTCGAGGCCATGCTCTTCGCGATCACCGGCGACGCGACGGCCTGCCGCGATCGCGCGGCCCGGGCGGTGGAGATCGGCGTGCGCACCGAGTCCCACAACCTCTCGTGGTACGCCGACGGAGCCCTCGGGCTCACGGCGCTGAGCCAGGGCGACCTGCCGCGGGCCGTCGAGCGCTTCGGGCTGCTCGAGCGCCGCTACCGGGCCACGGGCGACCTCCACCCGCTCTTGGACGGCCACGGCGCCGACATCGTGGAGACCCTCATCCGCGCCGGAGACGAGTCCCACGCCCGGGACGTGCTCGCGTTCATCGGGAGGCAGGCGGAGCGGGCCGACGCCGCGTGGGCCCTCGCGGGTCTGGAGCGCTGCCGCGGGATGCTCGCCGACGACGACGGGTTCGAGGCGCACATGGCGGCCGCGCTGGCGCAGCACGACCGCACCGACACGCCCTTCGAGCGGGCCAGGACCCTGCTCGCGCTGGGCGAGCGCCGCCGCCGCGCCCGCCGCGTGCGCCAGGCGCGGGAGCCCCTCGCCGCCGCCCTCGAGACGTTCGAGGCCCTCGGGGCCGCCCGCTGGGCGGAGTGGGCGCGGCGCGAGCTGCGCGCCGCCGGCGCCCGCACCGAGCCCGCGCGCGCCGACGCCACCCCCGGCCTGACGCCGCAGGAGCTCCAGGTGGCGCTGACCGTCGCCCGCGGCGCGACGAACCGCGAGGCGGCCACCGCGCTGCTCATCAGCCCCAAGACCGTCGAGTACCACCTGGCGCGGGTCTACGCGAAGCTCGGGGTGCGCTCGCGCGCCGAGATGGCCGCGCGGATGGCGTCCCGAACCTCCGACTTCCTTCCGTCCCGCGAGCGGACTAGGGAAACGCCCGATGGCGGCGGGCCCTCCATGAGGAAATAGTCACCGCCAGCGTGTGACGAACCCCAGGGAGGTGAGGGACATGCGGGGCACGGGCGACGACCGCGACCACCGGCGCGACGACGGCACCCTGCGGGAGACGAGCTTCAGCGCCTACTGCTCGGCGCGCGACCGCTTCTTCGCGACGCTGCGCGCCGATCACGAGACGCGCCGCCTCGAGGCGGCGTGGACCCTGCCCGCCCGGGCGCCGGCGACGCAGGGCCCCTCCGCATAGCCCACGGATCCGGGGACCCGCACGAGCGCCCGCGCGTGGGTCCCCGGTGCGATCAGGCCAGGCGCACCCGCACCGTCAGCGGACCCTTCGGGTCGTCCGTCAGGCGCTCCAGCCGCGCCTCGCGCCCGGGCCGCACCACACCGAGCGCGGCGAGGATGGCGGGGCGCAGCTCCGCGAACGTCGCGTCGTCGTTC